>NZ_JBFRCY010000171.1:0-9498 GCF_052113305.1 Terriglobus sp. YAF25 | reverse complement strand
TCGCTACGCAGGTTGGCATTGAGAACCTTCTCCTGGTGCGCGGCCGGCATATGGTCCTTCACAGGCGAGTCTTTCACCTTGAGGACTTTTAGTTCGCCGCCCAGGCAGGAGCGATAGAACTCCATTGCCTGGAGGCAGTTGCCGTCGAAGAGAAGGTATGGGGTCAACGTGGTTCGTTCTGCATCGTAGGTGCGCATGGTTTGACTTACCTCCGAGTGGGATGGAGCCGCGACCAGGGCGGCAGCAGAAGCTGCAGTGGCGACGAACCGGCGGCGGGTGAGTGAGTTGGTGTGAGACATGGCTGACTTTCCCCTTTCACGCAATAGTCGGAGCCAGGGATCCGTTTCTCGACATGGCCATGAAAAAATTCAGCTTAGGGGAGATATCACCGGTCTTAATCAAAACCTGTGAGAATACAGGCATGACAACGCATCCCCATGCGCCGGCGCCCGCCCCCACAACACGGCGGACTGTTTTCGGACGCACAAAACTGCTGCTGCTTCTGGCGTTAGTGGCACTGCTGGTCTTTTTTCTGGCCGTCTCCTGGACGACCCGCGACTCGATGGCGCATCTTCCCTTCCTGAAAGGACAAGGCAAGGCACGGGTACTGGCTGACCAGGACACCCTTGTCGACACACGGCCGTGGCAGACGGCGCAGGCCCTGGCTCCGCTGGCAGTGACCGCGGAAGAGGTAGAGTATGCGCGCCAGGCTGAGAAGCTGGCCGACCATGAAGTCGACCAGGCTTTCGCTTCTGCATTGCGGATGGCAAGCGCACAGGTACAGCACAAGTCTCTCTCTGGAGAAGCTCTGGAGCTCTCACAAAAGGTCAAAGAGCTGCAGACGCTGGTGAAACAGGACCAGGCAGCGGTGCAGGCCTTAACTCCCGCGTCTGCTCCTGCGACAAGTGCGCCCGGTGGCGCCGCGCAGGCAGCCGCAAGCTCCGACGATCTGGAGATCGCTAAGGCGCAGCTTGGGCTCGATACGGATCAGCTTGCCGACGCACAGCAGGACCTGGCGCGCGCGGTGGGCGACCAGCGCAGTCGGATTCAGGAAGAGCTTGCCGAGCGCGAAGCCGCGGTAAAGAAGTATGACAGCGAAGCGCATGGCAACACCCAGACAGCGGTTCTCTCCGCGGGACAGTACGGCACCCTGGCGGGACGCATCCGGGCATGGATGAACCAGCGCAGCCGCTATCAACTGATTCAGCAGGCGCTGCAACAGGCGAACGCGGACATCGCAGCCCTGACCGCGCAACACAATGCGCTGGAGGCGAAGGCCAACACTGCAACCAACGGTGCAGCAGCCGGCGGCGGCGACCATGCCTCCCGGCTCGCCAGCCTGAAGGAGCGTGCCGCCGAGCGACAGATCCTCAGCATCTTTGACGACCGCATCCAATCGCAGCAGCAGCTCGCTGATGTCTATCGCAAGTGGAGCGACCAGGTACTGTTACAACACCGTATCCTGCTGCATCTGTTGCTGCAGTCGCTGGCGGTGATTGTGGCGATCCTGGTGTGCATCATCCTGACCGAAACTCTGATTCTGAAGTTGCTGGAGCGCCCCGCACTCGATCGCAGGCGCAAACAGACGCTGCAGACAATTTTGCAGTTGGGCGTCCAGGTCATGGGCATTCTGCTGGTCCTGCTGGTGATCTTTGGATCGCCGCGACAGATGACTACCATCCTGGGACTGGCGACCGCCGGCCTTACCGTTGTGCTGCAGGACTTCATCCTCGCCTTCTTCGGCTGGTTTGTGCTGATGGGCAGAAACGGCATCCGCGTCGGCGACTGGGTAGAGATCAATGGAGTCGGCGGAGAGGTAATCGAGATCAATCTCTTCCGCACGACGATGCTCGAGACCGGCAACTGGACCGACAAAGGACATCCCACCGGCCGCCGCGTGACCTTCATCAACAGCTTCGCCATCCGCGGACAGTACTTCAACTTCTCGACCACCGGCCAGTGGATGTGGGATGAGATCTCCGTGAGCATCCCTGCATCGGAGACCACCTACGAGGTAGTGGAGGAGATTCATGACGTCATCGTGCAGGAGACGGAGAAGAGCGCTCGACTCGCCGAAGACGAGTGGAGACGCAGCACACGGCAATACGGCCTCAGCCAGTTCAGCGCCGATCCAGCGATCAACCTGCGGCCTTCAGGTGCAGGAATCGATCTGGTGATCCGCTACATCACGCGGGCAGCTCAAACCCTCGCCCCATTCAACCATTCAACGATTCCACCATTCAACTACCTCGCAAACTCCGCATTGATCCACTTCTTCGTCGCATCGTACTGCTGTGGACGGCCCAGGAAGTTTTTCACCAGGGTATTTGCGCTCGCCGCACCGCCCGGCTCCAGCACTGTCCTGCGATAGCGCATTGCCGCCGGACCATCGAGCAGGTTCTTCGGATCGAACTGTCCGAAGAAGTCCAGGGCAATCACCTTGCTGAGCTGGTACGTGTAGTAGTTCGACGAATAGCTGACCAGATGCGTGAAGGTCGCATACATGCGCACATCGGGTGACCCGGCGTAGGGTGTTTGCGTTCAGGCGAGCCTCGGGAAGAGCGATCCCCTTCTTACCCTGCACGACCGTGCCGGCGTTGAACCACTTGTTCTTGCCGGCACGCGGATGCATGTCGAGATAGATGATGCCGATCTTCTGACGATCTGGCGTGGAGCGGTCGAAGACATCGAAGGCCTTAACCGACGGATGCCAGAGCGCAGCGTCCTTCATCTGGACGAACTCGATATGGAACATACGAGCGGCGGTGTCGAGCACACCCTTCTCGACCTCTTCGTAGGGGAAGTAGGCACGCACCGCCTGGGAGTCGAAGTTGAAGTGGTCGCGGCGGAAGAGCTCGCCGAAGTATGAGGCGGAGTAGTCGGAGATCTGCGTCAGGCCGGGCTCCTGCTTCTGTGCGAAGGCGAGAAGCTGCGCATACTCCTTGTCCATGGCGGGACGGGCGGCCTTGTCCAACTCGTCGATCAGCGACTGGATGTTGGCGGGTGTGCCGATCATCTTGTCGGCGCTGGACAGTTCAGCCCAGCTCTTCATACCGATCAACTGCGAGATCTCTTCGCGTAGAGCGATGAGCTGTAGCAGGAGATCTTTATTGGCCGGATAGCAGCGGCCCATGTAGGTGAGGTAGAGCTGCTTCCGTAGCGCGGCCGACTTGGCATAGGTGATCACCGGGCGATAGTCGGGCTCGTCTGTGGTGATGGTAACCATGCCATGCTCATCGGGCTGATGACGGGCGATGTAGTCGGCGGGCAGGCCGTCGAGCTCACCGGCCTTGACCTGGATGCTGGCGGTACCTTCGGCGATGTTGCGATTGAACTGGAGGGCAACGGCGGTGAGCTTGTCGCGCAGGTCGCGGATCTTTGCGCGCGTGGCCTCGTCCTTATCAACACCAGCAAGACGATATCCCTTCAGCTCGCGCTCGAGATAATGCTTCGTCTCGGCGTCGAGACTGTCGGTCTTGATCGCAACCAGCGCGTCGTAGAGCTTGCGGTTGAGGGAGATCTCCGCACCGACGGAGGAGACACGCCGCAGCTCGGTCTGTGCTACATCGCGCAGCTCCTTCACCGGAGAGGCATTGTTCAACAGCGACGGCCCCATGCTCGCGGTGGAGAGAGCGCGACCCATCTCATCAAACGGGGCCAGGGTGTTCTCCACCGTGCGCGGTCCCGGGGCGTCAAGTATCTGTTTCTCCAGGCGGGCGACATCGTCGAGATGACGCTGCACCCAGGCCGTCACTCCGGCAGGATCAGGATTGCCGATCCAGACATGCAGCGGATCGTTGGCTGGCGTTTCGGCGATAACGGGGGCGGTGGTAAGTGTACTCATCAACAATCCTGCAACGAGAAGTTTGCGCACAAGAGACGTGCTCCAATTCGATCTGGATTGGGATGAGGATAACGCACTGAGAGACAAAAGCCCCGCTGCCATGAGCGGAGCTTTTCTTTACTGGGCGTACCGACAAATCCATTTAGCCTGAGGTGGTCTCAGACAACCGTGAAAATGGGTGGGAGCAGCGGGCTTCAGCCCGCTGATAAAGGATAAGAAGTGAATGGGCTTCAGCCCTGGGCTCGCTTGTCCATTAGAGGAAAGGCCCACGGCTCCATCCGATTCGAGCTTCGCTCGAACATCCCACCCATCGCGATGCGATGGATGGGGCACCCAGAGTTTGGGCTCCGAAACTTCGGACATCGCCCGGAGACTGCTTCAGGCTTCGACATAGCGCATATTCTTCAGGTCTTCGATCAGGCTTGGTCCAACAGGCTTCCAACCCAGCGCCTGTTGTGTCCATGCGCTGGAGGCCGGCATATCCAAACCGGCGAAGATAGCCAGCCAGCCGAAGTGCTCCGCCACCTGTTCTTGTGTGATGGAAACTACCGGGACCTTCAGGCCCTGGCCGACGACCTCGGCGATCTCACGCATGGAAACACCCTCTTCCGCCACGGCGTTATAGCGCTTTCCTGCTTCCCCCTTCTCCAGTACCAAGCGGTACAGCTCTGCTGCAGCAAACCGAGGCACGGCGGGCCAACGGTTACGCCCCTCGCCGATGTAAGGAGAGATGCCCTTCTGGCGTGCGATCTGAATGGCGTAGCTCACCAGGCCCTGCTTCTCGGTGTCGTGCACTTGGGGGAGACGAACGACCATCGTCCGGACTCCGCCTTCTGCCACCGCAGCCACGGCCTCTTCGGTTGCGCCACGGGGAATGATCTTCGAGCTCACCGGAGAATCGGTCTCCAGACCGATGTGGCCGTTGCCGCCATGGCCCGCAATACCGGTACCGGAGGTAACGATCAGCGGACGATCGGAACCGGCGAGTACCTCGCCCAGCGCCTGGATGACTTGGCGGTCGGTCTCGCAGTTGGCCGCGAACCGGGAGAAGTCGTGATTGAAGGCGGTGTGAATGACGGCGTCCGCATTCGCCGCCCCGTTCCGCAGACTYTGAAGGTCTTCGAGGTCGCCGCGATGCACCTCTGCTCCGGCCTTGCGGAGTTGCTCCGCACCAGCATCGGAGCGCGTAAGGCCAAGGACCTTGTGGCCCGCCTGAATGAGCTCCGGAACAATCGCCGAACCGATAAATCCTGTTGCACCCGTAAGGAAAACCCGCATCGATACTCTCCTAGTTAGAGGGGCAAGAGCCCCTCTAACTAGGACGATAGGCAATGCGCGGCATACGATCTATGCTTGAGAATCCGTAATACCTTCGCGAGCGTCCAATACAGCATGGATCCCCTTTCGGCCGTGCTGTCGTTGCTGAAACCGCGCAGTTACACCTCCGGCGGTATGGATATGGGCGGCGACTGGTCGATCCAGTTCGGTCCGCACGACGGCATCAAGTGCTACGCCGTGGTCTCAGGCGAGTGCTGGCTTGCGGTGGACGGTGCTCCCGAGTCGGTGCATGTCTCCGCGGGCGACTGCTACCTGTTGCCCTCGGGCCGGCGCTTCCGGATGGCAAGCGATCTCTCGCTGCCGCCGGTCGATGCACAGACCATCTTTCGCTTCCCTCTGAATGGCGCTATTGCAACGTACAACGGCGGAGGTGCGTGCTTCGGACTGGGCGGGCACTTTGCCCTCTCAGGAGACAGCAGCATGCTGCTGAAGGTACTGCCGCCGATCGTGCATCTTGCAAAAGAATCAGACCGCGCCGCGATGCGGTGGTGCCTGGAACGCATGATGCAGGAGTTGCGCGATCCGCAGCCGGGCGGATATCTGATCGCACAGCAGCTCACCCACATGATGCTGGTACAGGCGCTGCGCCTGCATCTGGCGGAGCCAGCCAACGGCAGTGTCGGCTGGCTGTTTGCGCTGGCGGATAAACAGATCAGTGCGGCGATGAGTTGCATTCACAATGAGCCGGYGCGGCGATGGACGCTGCAGCAGTTAGCCGAAGAGGCGGGTATGTCGCGGTCGAGCTTCGCGGTGAAGTTTAAAGAGACGGTTGGTTCTTCTCCGATGGAGTATCTGACACGGTGGCGTATGCTGCTGGCTGCCGATAAGCTGGCGAATTCTGCAGAGCCAGTCTCTGCGATTGCGTTGTCGCTGGGGTATGAGTCGGAGAGCGCGTTCAGCACAGCGTTCAAGCGGGAGATGGGATGTTCGCCGCGGCAGTATGTGCGTGGGCGTGATGCGACTCGGCTTCCGGGGACGACATCTCCGCGAGAAGCAAAAGGCGGTTCGCGCGACGCGCGAATACCCACGTCCCAAAAGCGGGACATGGGGCACCCGGTGCACGGGTGATTTTAGGAAACCACGACCTGCGGTTGCACTTCTTCCTGGCTAATCTTTGCCCAGTCCTGCTTCAGGAACAGCGCAATCGCTGCTGCTAGCAGAAAGCCTGCGGCGGTAATCGAAAGCCCGAAGCTGAACCCGCGCTCCTGCGCAATGCGGCCCACGGTAAAGGGCGCGACTGCGCTGGCGATGCGGCCGAGGTTGTAGGCGAAGCCCATCGCTCGCCCGCGTAACGCCGTGGGAAAGGCTTCGCTGGATATAACGGAGAAGCCGCTGAAGAAACCCGTGCCCCAGAAGCCAACCACCGGACCGAGCAGTAACAGCGCAGTCGGCGTCTTCACCACTGCATAGAGCGGCACGACCAGCGCGGCCATCAACAGAAAGGTGACGTAGACCGGTTTGCGTCCGAAGCGGTCTGCCAGCGGACCGAAGCTGACGTAGCCAAGAAACGTACCGAGTTGCATCACGATGGTGAACGTGGACGTATGCAGCACATCGAGACCGTGGCCGCCTTTGCTTACCGGAGCAGAGAGAAACGACGGAGCCCAGGAGAAAAGTCCCCACCAGGCGAAGAGGCTGGCGGCGTTCATGCTGGTGATGACCAGTGTGCGCTGAGCGAGCTTGCCGCGGAAGAGTGCGCTGGCAGATACGTTGGTCGCAGGCGTCCAGTGTTCCGGCTCCTTCACCTTACGGCGGATCCAGATCGTGATCAGTGCGGGAAACAGGCCTGCGAGAAAGACAGCGCGCCAGCCGAAGTGCGGCATGATGAGCGCGACAACTCCGGCAGCCAGCGCATAGCCGATAGCCCAGGCACTCTGCACCAGTGCCAGAGCCTTGGCGCGATGCTGCTGCGGCCAGGTTTCCGCAACCAACGCCGCGCCCGCAGCCCACTCGCCGCCCATACCGATACCGAGCAGGAACCGACAGATCGCAAGCTGCGGAACTGTATGGACAAAAGCACAAAGTCCCGTACAAACCGTATAGATCAGAATCGAAAGCGAGAGCGCACGCGTGCGTCCCAGGCGATCGGCGACGAAACCGAACCCGATACCGCCRCCCGCGGCGGCAAGCAACGTGAAACTCATGATGAGCCCGGCGGTGGCGGAGCTCATGCCAAGGTCTTTCTGTGCCGCAGGAATGACCATGGAGTAGAGCATGACGTCCATGCTGTCGAGCATCCAGCCGAGGGCCGCGGCCAGCAAGGCGTTACGCCGTGCCGGGTGCTTGGCCAGGGACCAGAAGGCTGGGTTGTCGACCAGGGTGTCCGTCACATGCGCTCCTGTCTGTGGGTTAGTGATGCGCCGGGGTTGGAGGTGCGGGCTGCGGCGTTGCGGGCGTCGGATTCGTCTCCAGCGGCTCACCAGCCGTGCCGGTAGGAGCGGTGCCTGCTGTTGCCGGCTGCCCCGTTGCCGGCTGCCCAGGTGCCGCCGCCGATGTGGCCTCTTTGGTCTCCGGCAGAACTGGGCGATCGCGGTTCACAGACCACTGCACGCCATCGAAGAACTCCTTCTGCGTGCGCTTGATCTTGAACTTGCCATCGGTAAGGAACTGCAGGTGAGCATGATCGTATGCGAGCCCGGCGCCGGCGACAAGATGTAACCACTCGCCGCGTGCGGTTTCGTCCGGAGCCTCGGTGTAGCCATCGTCATAAGTCACATCCGGGAAACGTGCGCTGAAAGCTGATGCGCGTGCGCCCGGTTGCTGCCCCGTAACCGCCATATAGACGCGCACACCTTTATAGATGGGCTGCTGGAAGGCGCGCGGATCCCACTGCTGACCATAGCGGAAATAGCGTGCGTTCATACGCGCGTTCATGTCGAGCACGCCCGGCGCCTTAGCCATACCGTCGACGATGTAATCGCGCAGCGTGTAATTCACAGTCTTACTCTGCGGATGGTCGGCATCGTTGAAGTAATAGAGGCTGGTGAACCATCCACGCGGAGCCCACCAGGCGCGTCCCAACTCTGCTCCGTTGCGGGAGATGACCCAGGCCGAGTACTCGGAGAAGGGCTGCACCCACTCGTGGGACGGATAGCCGTGCGGGTTGAGGAAGCCGTCAGGCAGCCACGCCTCCCAGAGCTGACGCCGCGTGCGCGACTCGRGATAGAGCGGGTCCTGCTCCCACAGGCCGGTGATCATGTCAGCCGTGAGCGAGGCGTGATAGCCGGCATGCAGCATGTTGTCTGGCGTGATCTTCGCCAGGTCCATCGCCAGCTCGGCGCCGTCAGGATTGGTGATGGGATGAAGAACGACGTTGACCTTCTCAAGCGACTTACGCCGCGCATCATCAAGGACAAGCTCTTCGGCGAACTTGTGGATGTGGCTGGTGCTGCTGACCTCATTGGCGTGCTGGCGGCCGGAGTAGACGATGGCCGCCTTCAGCGTCGTCTCCTTCGCCATGGAGCGCAACGCGGAGGGCGTGGGCAGCATGACGTCCGCCGCCCAGATGTTATTGCCCATGTAGCTGCGGCCCATCCAGTAGATGTTCACACCGGGGAAGGTAGACAGGCGCGAGAGCAGACGCTCATTCTCCTCAAGCCCGATGGGTTGATCCCACTGTACGTAAGTCTTGTCAGATTTCTGCACAGCGGGGGTAACATCAGCGATCTGCGGACGTGGATGCACCGGCACGGGTACGGCAGCCTGCGCAGTAAGAGTCTCGGGCTTGGTGTGCTCGGCCGGATGCAGTTCCAGAGGAAGATCGAACTCGAAAGCAAGCTGTTTCAGATGTGGGTAAGCAAGGCGCGCGGTATAGAGGCTGGCCGCGTGCATCTTCTCCAGCCATGCGAGCTCTGCCTTCGCCTGCTCGGCAGAGAGGACCGTACGCTCCAGCGTGTCCTCGGTGACGAGGTTGCGCCACTCTTCAAACTTGTCTTCATTGCTCGCGACCGGAAGGCTCCATGTAAGCGCGGTCACGGAATCGGAGCCCTGCTGGATGCGGGTTGCTACCAGCCGCGGGTCGCCGGCTTCAAGCGCCGAAAGATCGCGCTTGAACTCATCGCCCGCATCACCCGCCTTCCATGCAAGCTTGACTTGTGGATGCGAGGCATCGCTGCCATAAAACTCCACATGAATGCGCGGATCTTTGCCCTCATCGGAGAGATGCGCGATGGGGACGATGCGCCCCATATAGTCCATAATGCCGGTCGAGAAGGTATTGCCAAAGATATAGAAGGAGTTCTGCGTCGCGAAGAGAAGATCTTCCTGCAGGCCTTCGAGCGAGGAGATACGTTCCTGATCGAGACCGAGAGCGTAGT
>NZ_JBFRCY010000170.1:0-9032 GCF_052113305.1 Terriglobus sp. YAF25 | reverse complement strand
CTTCGGAGCAGGAGAGACCGGCAAGCGATGACGCGCAACAGCTTTACCCGTCACCTCGATACCGCGAGCTTCGAGAAGCTGCTTCAGAGCAAGCGCGGCGAACTCCGCGGGATCGTGGATCGCCAGCGACTCGATATAGGGTTTTGCGTCAGACGCGATTGTTCCACTCAGACGTACTGTCCTGGAACCAAGATCGCGCTCCGAGGAGATCCGTGTCGCAGAGCCGGGAGCCCCAGTGATGATGTGCAGTTCCAGGGAGTAATACGGCACCGCAGGAAGAAAGCTTGCCGTCGCCGGCTTGCCAGGATCAGTCGCAGGCGTGATGGTGACATCGATACGGTTGTCGTTGATGGTCAGAGCGCTGACCGGCGAGCCGTCATCGCCGACGGTGTCATCGATCGCCCAGTCCTCCGGATACGGATCCCAGGGAAAGAGGGTGTCATCGCCGACGATATCGCCGTTGATCACCTTCAACCCGCTCGCCGCCACCTGGTCGGCCATCTGCGCCAGGTACTGCAGAGGATCGGCTGCCGGCGGAGCAGGCTTGGGGCGCTGGGAGGGCGAGAGATACGGGAAGCTACGGCCGGAGAGATTCGGATCACCGCCACCGACCAGCACCAGGTTACCCGCCAGCGCCGCGGGCGTCGCATAGATTCCTTCTGCGGTAATGCACGTCGTAAAGGTTTTCTGCGGACCAAGCAATGCGAGAGCGGTGGCTGTCGTGAAGACCTTGTTGTTCGAAGCGGGAACAAAATACTGCCCGTCGTTCAGGCCATAGACTGGCTTGCCATCGAGAGTGGAGACATAGACACCCCAATGCGCGCGACTGACTGCCGGATCTGCAAGGATGACAGTGACCTGCTGCGCCAGCGTTGGTTTGCGCGATGCTTTCTTGTCTGCAGCAAACCCTGGCAGGCTGATAGCAGCCAGTGTCACGACAGCACAAAGCTGCCGCAAGGTCTTCGTTCCACTCAATCGCATGGGCGGAGTGTAGCATCGGCATCGATGGGCTTTGCACGAAGAGATCGTTTTCTCTGGCAACTGCGCTCACGCCAACTGTCACTCGGAGAGCGCACGCTGGTGATGGGGATCGTGAACGCCACACCCGACTCCTTCAGTGATGGAGGCCACTACGATCCCCTGGCGCATGGGTTGCGACTGCTGAACGAGGGCGCGGACATCCTCGATCTTGGCGGTGAATCGACACGTCCAGGTGGTGCGGGCGAGGTCAGCAGGGAAGAGGAACAGAGCCGCGTTCTCCCAGTGATCGAGGCATTGACTAAGGCAGGAGCAATCGTGAGCGTGGATACCTATCGCGCTTCGACCGCGCGGTTGGCCATCGAAGCCGGAGCGGAGATTGTGAACGATGTCTCCGGCCTGCTGTGGGATCCGGAGATGGCAGCGACCTGCCGCGCGTTGGGCTGCGGCGCCGTTCTGATGCATACCCGCGGCAAACCGTCGGAATGGGCGACGCTGCCACCGATGACGGAGATCGTGCCAACCGTTGTTCGTGAACTGAAGCAGCGCATCGAAGAGAGTGGCATTGCACGGGATCGCCTGATCGTCGATCCCGGCTTCGGCTTCGGCAAGCGCGGAGAAGAGAACTTCACGCTGATGGCAGGACTGGGAAGCCTGAAAGAACTCAGCCTGCCAATCATGGCCGGCGCGTCGAGGAAGGGTTTTCTCGATGGTGACGTACGGGATCGGGAGTTTGCGACAGTAGCGATGCATACTGCGGCGATTCTTGCCGGAGCACATGTGATTCGTGCACATAACGTCAAAGCGGCGGTGCAGGGAGCACGCATCGCAGACGCCATTCTGATGTGCCTATAAGAACCAAGCCACCCATGCTCTGGGTGCCCCAGGTCCGGGGTCCCCGACGAACTTGTTCGTTGGGGTGGTGTCCCTAAGGGGACCTGGGCCCGGCCTTTACTTTCCAGACCTCAAGATACGGTGAAGCACCGGAGAAAAACGGTTCGCGCGTAGCGCGAATACCCAGGTCCCCTAGGGACCTGGGGCACCCGCTTCTTGCCTGATAATGCCCTCATCCTGCATCAGGCGCTCGATATCCTTCTCCGTGAACTTCGCCACCTTCACCGGATCGAAGTTCTTGAAGGCACGACGGAAGCCTTCGCGACGGCGAAGAATGGTCTGCCAGGAGAGACCCGCCTGAAAGCCTTCCAGCATCAGGCACTCCCACATGGCGCGGCTGTCGCGCTCCGGACGGCCCCACTCTCTATCGTGATACTCCTGCATCAACGGGTCGGACCCGGCCCACCCACAACGTACTTTTTCAGCCATTGAGCTTCGTTCCACAGTCATTACAGAATTTCGCAGTCGGCGATGCGCTCACACCACAGGACGGACAAACGCGGGCAACCGGAGCGCCGCACTCACCGCAGAACTTTCCGCCGGTCAACGGAGCATTGCAGGCAGCGCAAGCAGCCGCTGCTGCAGCCTTTGCCGGATCGGCCGGATTGGCGGAGGCAGGCAGTTGCCGAACATCGTGGCCTTCAATCTCCGCATTGCCGTGATTGAACTCCACCTGCACATCCGGGCGTACGTCGATGCCGGAGACATAGTCGGTCGTCGCGGCCTTGTCCTCCAATTGCTGCTGCGAGGCGCGCAACTGGGCATGGGTGCGCTGCGAGATGATCTCCTGCTCGTACTTTGGGGTGCAGCCGGCGCATTGCTGCGCCCGGGTATTCCAGCAGATCTCGTTGCAAACCCACTTGCCGCAACGCTGGCAGCGGGAGAACTTCTGCTTTACCTCGGCAACCGCTTCCTGCAGCGCCGAGTCGTGCGCCTTGCCCCCGATCGCCCGCTGAATGTCGTACGCCGAGTCGCGGGCTCCGCCCAAAAAGCCTCCGAAGATACTGCTGGCTGCCTCCAGAATCGAGCCGGCGGCCCCCAGAGCAGACGGCTTGTAGCTCGACATATAGCCGGAGCTGCAGTGGTCGCAGCGGAATTCGAACTGGTAACCACGGTCGGTTGAATGGTCGGAATAATTGCGGACGAACTCGATCATCGCCATCGGCGGGGGCTCCGTTGCGCTGTAAGTGGTTGTTGCTTCGCCTGCTTAATGTACCGCGAGCGGGGTTAATTTCCGGGTTTCTGCCCCTGATTTCCTCATCAGGATTCAGCTTTCCTCATCAGGATTTACCGCAAAATAATGGTAGCCTGAGGGCGAAGGAAAAACGAAATGCTGATTGCTCTGGCCGCGCTGGAAGGCTTGACGTTGTTACTGGTACTCGTGCTGCTGCTGCGCAAGCAGGGTCCCGCTGTCGATCCCGAGCAGATGCTCCGGCTGGAGACGAAGACCGACGCCCTGGAGGCCGCTCTGCGTAACGGCTTCAGCGATGCCCGGCGAGAGGCCCAGGAAGCGACCTTACGCACCCTGGAGGCCAATGCCAAGGCCGCCAGCGAGCTGCGGACCGAGGTAACAGCCAGCATCTCCAAGCTCAGCACCGTTCTGACCGGCGGCCTGGACAGCTTCCGCGCCGACAACAAGAGCTCCTCCGTGGACCTGCAGAAGGCGATGAACCTGCAGATGGACTTCCTGCAGAACCGGCTTGGCCAGTTCGCCGAGGCACAGCACCAGCAGGCCACCACCCTGCGCGAGAGCCTGAACTCCAAGCTGAACGACCTGAGCACAAGCAATACCCAGCACCTGGACAAGCTGAACCGCGACAACGCCGCCAAACTCGAAGAGATGCGGCAGACGGTCGATGAGAAGCTGCATGCCACGCTGCAGACCCGCCTGACCGAAAGCTTCGGGCAGGTAACGGATCAGTTAACCAAGGTGCACGCCGGGCTGGGTGAAATGTCCAAGCTCTCCGAAGGCGTGGACGACCTGAGCCGGATCTTCACCAACGTGAAGTCACGCGGCGGCTTCGCCGAAGTCCAGCTCGGTATGCTGCTGGAGCAGATGCTTGCCCCGAGCCAGTACCTGCAAAATGCCCGAGTCAAGGCAAACAGCCTGGAAGTCGTGGAGTACGCCGTCCGCTTCCCCAGCCCCCAGGGCGAGACGCTGCTGCCGATCGACGCCAAGTTCCCGCGTGAGGACTGGGAGCGCCTGGAAGCGGCCTACGAGCGCGGCAATCCGGAAGAAGTTCACACCGCCGGTCGCGCCTTTGAGGCCGCCATCCGGACCGAAGGCAAACGGATCTGCGACAAGTACATCCAGCCGCCGGTGACCACGCCGCACGCCATCATGTTTCTGCCGACGGAGGGCCTCTACGCCGAGGTGATGCGCCGCGACGGCCTGCAGGCTGAGATCCAGTCCAGGTGCAACGTCACCATCGCCGGTCCGAGCACATTATCAGCCATTCTGACTAGCTTCCAGATGGGCTTTCGCATGCTCGCCATCCAGGAAAAGGGCGACGACGTCTGGAAGGTGCTCTCGAAGACGCGCAATGAATTCAGTAAGTTTGGCGACCTGATGTCGAAGATGGAAAAGCAGGTCAGCACGGTGCAGAACACCATCGAAAGCCTGAATATCCGCACCCGGGCCATCAACCGGACCCTGCGGGACGTAGAGATGGATGAAGGCAACCTGGGCGACCTTGACGGGATTCCATTTCCGGAACTGGGGAACATTACCCCCCTGCTGGCCGCATCGGAAGAGGAACCGTTTTAACCCGGTTCGTTTTCCTTTGCACGCGGTTGTTTTACACTCAACAGGGCGTTTCGTATCCTAAGATTTCGCGGAAATTGGCCGCGTACGGTCGCAGACGCATCAGGTTTTGTGCAGTACCAAGATTCATAGAGGGAAAGAGACAGGAGACTCAACTCATGGCAGATGTTTCAGAAAAGGTGAAATCAATCATTGTGGAGCAGCTTCAGGTGGACGAGGCCGAGGTGACCCCCGGTGCAAGCTTCCAGGAAGACCTGGGCGCCGACTCCCTGGACGTCGTCGAGCTGGTCATGCAGTTTGAGGAAGCCTTCGACATCCAGATTCCGGATGAGGACGCTGAGAAGATCAAGACTGTAAAGGACGCGATCGAGTACATCGAGTCGCACTCGAAGAAGTAACCAAAGGAATCACGTGGAAAAGCGTCGCGTCGTTGTAACAGGCCTGGGCCTGATCTGCGGTGTCGGTAACACGGCCGCAGAGGTTTGGGACGGACTGATGGCCGGCAAGAGCGGTATGGCGGAGATTACGGCATTTCCTCTGGAAGGCCACCCCGTCCGCTTTGCCGCCGAGGTCAAGAATTTCGATCCGTACAAGTTCATCGATAAAAAAGAGGCCCGCAAGATGGGCCGCTTCATCCACTTTGCCATCGCCGCCGCAGACGAGGCGATGCAACAGAGTGGGTTGAAGGTTACCCCCGAAAACGCCGAGATGGTGGGCGTGCATATCGGCTCGGGCATCGGCGGTTTTGATGTCATCGAACGTGAGCACACCAACCTGATGCAGGGCGGTCCGCGCAAGATCTCGCCCTTCTTCATTCCGGCTTCCATCGTGAATCTGGCGGCGGGCCATGTCTCCATCCGTTTTGGAGCCAAGGGACCGAACGAAGCCACAGCCACGGCCTGCACCACCAGCGCGCACGCCATCGGTGACGCGTACCGCATCATCGAACGAGGCGATGCCGACGCGATGATCGCCGGCGGAGCCGAAGCTGCCATCACGCCTATGGGCGTGGGTGGCTTTGCCGCGATGAAGGCGCTCTCCACCCGCAACGACGACCCGACACACGCCTGCCGCCCCTGGGACAAGGACCGCGACGGCTTTGTGGTGGGCGAAGGTGCGGGCATCCTGGTTCTGGAAGAGCTGGAGTCTGCGAAGAAGCGCGGAGCCACCATCCTGGCCGAGATCATCGGCTACGGCATGAGCTCGGATGCCTACCACATGACCGGTATGGCTCCCGAGGGCGAAGGCTGCTACCGTGCCATGGCGAATGCACTGAAGTGGGCAGGCATCAAGCCAGAGCAGGTTGCCTACCTGAACGCACACGCCACCAGCACGCCGCTGGGGGATGCCCTGGAGTCCAAGGGTATCGAGAACCTCTTCGGCGAACACGCGCTGAGCCACAAGCTGCTGGTCAGCTCCACCAAGTCGATGACGGGCCACCTTCTGGGCGGCGCCGGCGGCCTGGAGGCGGGTATCACGATCATGGCGATGCAGAAGAGCATCGCTCCGCCGACGATGAATCTCGAGAACGTAGATCCCGAGTGCAAGCTGAACTACGTTCCTGGGAAGTCTCAGTCCGTGGAGATCGACTACGCCCTGTCGAACTCCTTCGGGTTCGGTGGAACCAATGGTTCGCTGGTCTTCAAGAAGTGGTCTGAGTAATTTTCATAAAAGTAAAAGCAAAGCCGCGAGAGCAATCTCGCGGCTTCGCTTTTTGGGGCTGGTCTTTGGGAGCGCCGATACTCTGGGTGCCCCATCCATTGCAAAGCAATGGGTGGGATATTGAGCCACATCATTCCCACTCACGCTACACGTGAATGGGGCACCCAGTTTCTCGGTCAATTTGACGATGAGCACTCAACTGAATGCGGCAGCGAAACCGACCTTCATCAGCGCGATCAACACCCACCAGATAAAGACTGCGATGATCCCTTTACGAATCGGCAGCTTTGCAACGATGGCGCAGCCGATTCCGAGCACGATGTACTCCCAGATCTCGAAGATGTCGATCGAGGTCAGCAATGCATAGAGCGGGCCGCTGTGACGATCAAGGTAATAGCCAATGTTGGTACCGACGGGATCCTGAAAGGTAAAGATCTCCGGCGGGTCCGTCACCCACAACATGAGTGCGGCCAGCAGGAACTTCGTAACAGCGATCAGAGAGCCATACATCATTACGGCGAAGAGCCGGCCGTAGGTGGCTTCGCCTCCGAAGCCGAAGTTCACAGTCCCCCAAAAGAAGAGCGTAAATAACGCACCAAAGATGATCATCACGACCGGGAAGGAATAGACGGTGATCTTCATGCCGATCATTTGCTGCTTCTGAACCGTCGCCACCTGTTCGGCGGTCATCCCCTGGACCCGTTCTTCCATCTTCGGATTGGCTTTGATGGCGCTTTCAGCCAAGGCGTCATATCCGACACGGGTCGCAGCACTGAAAGTGAAGATGTAGGAACCGATAAAGATCAGCAGAATAGGCAGCAGCACGTTGCGGCTGTGCTTGAGAACATCGGTAAATGTCTTTGACGGAGCAGTAAAAGTGTAGATCACCCGCTGAATCTGCGAGAGTCCTGGCTCCGTGGAGGTTACTTCAGCTTCAGTCATCAACGTTTCCCCCTGTGCGAAGCGATTGTAGGATGAAACCTCCCTCCGGCGGGCAAGAATTTAGATAAGCGGCCGTTCTATCATGCGAATGGCATGAGTGTTGAATCCCGAATCGAATCGCTGCGTGAGACCCTGCGTCATCACGAGTACCTGTACTACGTCGAAGACTCCCCTGAAATCGAAGACGCTGAGTACGACACTTTGATGAATCAGTTGAAGGCACTGGAAGCCGAACATCCGGAGTTGATTACACCTGACTCTCCGACACAGCGCGTCGGCGGCCGTCCCAAAGAGGGCTTTGCCAAGGTGGCGCACTCGCGCCCCATGCTCTCGCTCGATAACGCTTACAACGAGGCTGAGCTGCGCGCCTGGGCCGACCGCGTGCATGCCGCATTGCCTGYAGGCGAGACAGTCGAATTCGTCTGCGAGCTGAAGCTCGATGGCCTCTCGCTGGCGCTGCATTACGGAGCTTCCGCCAATGGAGCCTCTGTACTGCAGCGCGGCCTCACACGAGGCGACGGCACGACGGGTGAAGATGTCACCACCAATGTCCGTACCATTCGCAGCGTACCGCTTGCGGTCTCTGCCGCGAAGCTGAAGAAGGCCGGCATGCCACAGGAGTTCGAAGTCCGCGGCGAAGTGGTAATGCCGCAGGCCGCCTTCCAGAAGATGAACGAAGAGGCTGCTGCCGCGGGTCTGCCGGTGAAGGCGAACCCACGCAATGCCGCCGCCGGCACCATCCGCACACTGGAGCCAAACATCGTCGCCCAGCGGCGGCTCGACTTCTATGCCTACTTCCTGCTGCGCGACGGCGAGACACTTCTGCCGGGCCAGCAGGAAACGCTCGATGCTCTGAAGACCGCAGGGTTCCGTGTGAACATGCATGGCTCCTCCGCGAAGACCATCGACACCGTTCTGAAGTTCATTGAAAAGGCGGAGACCCAGCGTGACGATCTTGGCTATGAGATCGATGGTGTCGTCGTAAAGGTCAACTCCACCGCGCAGCAGGCGCGGCTGGGATTTACCGGCAAGGCTCCACGGTGGGCCATCGCGTATAAGTTTGCGGCTCGCGCAGGAGTGACACAGTTGAAGGGCGTCGGCTTCCAGGTAGGACGTRCCGGCAAGCTGACTCCGGTCGCGCGTCTGACACCTGTCTTCATCGGCGGCACCACCGTCAGTAATGCAACGCTGCACAATGCCGACGAGATCCAACGACTGGGCGTGCGCATTGGCGACTGGGTGCAGGTCGAACGTGGCGGCGATGTGATTCCCAAGATCGTGAAGGTGGACGAGAGTCATCCCCGCGGAACCGAAGAGATTGAGTTTCCTAAGCACTGCCCAGTCTGCGGCGAGCCGGTCATCCGCGAAGAAGGCGAGGTGGACTGGCGCTGCGTCAATGCCAGTTGCCCGGCACGCCTGCGCGAAGAGTTGCTGCACTTCGCATCGCGTGGCGTGATGAATATCGAAGGCCTTGGAGATGCGCTTGTCGCGCAGCTACTTGGTCAGGCAGAGATTGCTCCCTCTGAAGGCGAAGAAGAGGCTGCAGAACCGGTAGCTCGCAAGGCGCTGATCCATTCCGTCGCTGATCTGTACACGCTGACGATGGATCAGTTGCTCACGCTGGAACGCATCGGTAAGAAGTCGGCGCAGACACTTCTGGATGAGATTGAGCACTCAAAGAAGAATCCCCTGTGGCGCGTTCTTCTGGGTCTGGGAATTCGTCACGTCGGCGAACGCACCGCACAACTGCTGGCCGAAGAGTTTGCCTCGCGGGGACAGGACTATGAAGCGA
>NZ_JBFRCY010000169.1:0-11887 GCF_052113305.1 Terriglobus sp. YAF25 | reverse complement strand
ATAGATCCACAGCCGATGCAGCATGCGACCAATTTCCTCTGCTTCCTTTTGAACAGTGATTGCGGTCGCCGCCGGTAGAATTCCAACGCGTTGTGCTAGTTCAATCTGGGTCTGCAGTTCGTTGTTTGAACCTCGCGCGATCGTCACAAACTGTCGAAACTCTTTGCGCCCTATTCGATTGGCGCCTTCCGCAAGGTTACTGGGAATGGAAACCGCCGCTCGTCGCATTTGGGTAGCCAACCCATAGACTTCGCGCTTCGGAAAGTCTTCGGTGATGCGGAAGATTGTCTCCGCAAGCTGCATGGAGCGCTGCCAGACGAGCAGCTCTCGAAATGATTTCGCCATTATGCCAACAGTCTAAGCAGCTCAAAGCCATTCGAGAAGAGGTTCAATAAAATAATCGGGACCCATCCCACCCATACAGTACGTCTTCAACTTCAAAAGTCGAGCCCGACCGCATGAAGGTGGAGACGCACAACCATAACTACCCATGCAGTACGTCTTCAACTTTGGGGCTACACCAGGACTGGAACGTTCTCGACGCCTTCCACTCCAAACACGCGGCGATAACGAACAAGCTCTTCCTCGGGCCCGGTGGCTTTCTGATAGTTATCACTCAGCTTGACCGCGGGTCTCCCATTGACTGTCTGCAGTTTGCAGATCAGACCAAGCGGTTCCAGCTCATGTTCCCTGCGCGGATGGCAGCCGCGGAAGTCGTTGGTCAGTAGTGTTCCCCAGCCTGCGCTGAAGCGGACCCTTCCGTGGAAGCGCTGATGCAGGGTAAGAATCTCGTCTACATCGAGCCCGTCACTTGCGATCAGGCGCTTTCGAGCCGGATCCTGACCGCGCTCTTTGAGCCACGCGATATATTCTTCACCCGCGATAAGAGGATCTTTGCTGTCGATACGCAGACCGGTCCATGCTGCGACCCAATCCGGAGCATTGCGAAAGAACTGCGTACTACCGTAGGTGTCGGGAAGCAGCATCAGCAGTGCTCCGCCGTAGGTCTGCTGCCAGAGCTCGAGCACGTTGTACTGCGACTGCAACAGCTCTTCTTCTGTGTTTGCCATCGCGGCCAGAGCCATCGGAAGCTCGTGCGCGTTGGTGCCGATGGCTTCCATATCGTGCTTGTATGCGAGATAGGTGTTCGAGGTTCCGGCGAAGCGGTCGCCAAGCGTGGAGTGCATGGCATCGACAACATACTCCTGCCACAGAAAGCTGTGACGGCGGCGGGTACCAAAGTCGGCGATGCGCAGGCCGTCGATCGCACGCATCCGTTCGATCTTCTCCCACAGCCGTGTCTTCGCCCGCGCATACAGGATGTCGAGCTCCAACTCGTTCAGGCCGCGCAGACCATAACGCGTCTTCATCTCGCTCAGGATGGAGAGCGCATAGATCTCCCACATCGTCACCTGCGTCCATTCGCCGGCGAACTCAAGCTTCACTTGTCCATCGACAACATCGAGCAGGTAGTCCGGAAGACGGAAGTCATGTTCCAGCCATTCCAGAAAGGCAGGCTCGAAGATACCGCGTACGTGATCCAGTTGCGACCGCAACTGCTCGATATCGATCTGCTCTGCCAGACGTACGGCAGGCTTGCGGTTCACGACGGAGAAGGTCACCTGGACATCGCGAAAATGCTTCCAGATGTACTGCAGCATAAGCAGCTTGTAGAAGTCTGTATCCAGCAGCGAGCGGACGATCGGGTCCAGTGCCCAGTTATGGTTATGCGCCCGCCGCGCGAGGTTCAAGATCATATGCAGTCATTAGAGCATTTTCCCTGTAGGTGTCCTAGAAACCGCATCCGCTGCTGGTGGCTTACTTGGGAGCCGCAGCGGATTGCAGTTAGAGAATATCGACGTATTGGAGATAACCGATGCACCGGGTGCCCATGTCCCTCGGGGACATGGCCCGGCTTTTACTTTAGCGGCAGAATTCTTCAACGGGTCCGAGCCAAGATCCCCGGGGCATCTTGGCTCGCTTGGATTTAAGAGTTATAGATCGGGCCTTCAGCCCTCAGCTTTCACTTGGCCGATAACCCGGGGCGTTGCCCCAGGCTGGTATAGAGCGCGCTTTCAGCGCTTTTATAACGGAGGCAATCCTCGTGCGTGTTCCAATGAACCACGTTCGTTGTGGCCTATGACGAAATAGGCACTCACAAAGCATCGCACTATTCAACGATTCAACGATTCAACCATTCAACGACTCAATGCAGCGTGCTATTCACCTGCGGCGACATCGCCTGCAGCAAGCCTTCCAGCGTCAACTGCCGGGCAGCCAGCTGACACATTTTCGCGGCCTGCAGAAATGCCTCCGGAGCCAGGCGGACAGTCACAGCGCCCACGGAGAGATGTACTGTTCCGCAGGCACACAAGGTAACGCCGCCGAGGCCTTCGGCCTCGGCCAGCATCATGCRCTCTTCACTGGCAGCACAGGCCATCGCTACACTCCTCGCTTGGCGTAGTACTCCGCCACCTGTCTCAGGTTGAACTCGAAAGGGACATGTTCATTGCCAGGCACTGACAGTACCGTGCCATGGGTGGTGACACCTTCAGCAGCGAACTGCAGATAACTCGGCAGGCCCAGCCGGGGATTGGTGCGGGAGGTCCCAGTCATCTCACCACCGGCCTTCTCTGTCAGGCGGATGAAGTCGCCAACGCGCAGAACATAGCTGCCGATTGTCACGCGTTGGCCATTGACCAGCACGTGTCCATGGCTGACGAGTTGACGGGCCTGCGCGATCGAGCGTGCAAATCCCAACCTGAAGACAACGTTGTCCAGACGCCGCTCCAACAGACCGATCAGAGCCTCGGCCCAGTTGCCATTCTGCTGCACCCGTTTGGCAACGCGGACAAAGCGGCGAAGCTGCTCCTCGCGCAGACCATAGTGGAAGATCAGCTTCTGCTTCTCCCGCAGCTGCGCCCCAAACTCTGACAACTTCGGCTTACGCTCGCGGCCGTGCTGGCCTGGCGGATAGTTCCTCTTTTCGAGCGCGCCGGGCTTCCCCAAACCAGGCAGTTCCAGCCCCAGCGCACGCTGCATCTTCCACTTTGTCCGATGGCCCATACCGTTGAGGACCCCTCCTGATACCAAGAAATCGTCGAGGGTCCCTCAACCGTCGACAGAACTAAGACTAAACAAGTCCTATATTGATCTCCACGGACACACATCGAACTGCGAGAAAAAGCGCCTGAAAGGTATAGACCCCGCCCTGAGGCGAGGTCTGAGAGCATTTCCCTGTTGCTGGGTAGCCCGGAGGTAGCGTGCAGCGGCGTTTTCATTGCGGAAAACGCCCATGGAGCATTTCTCCTAATGGTGTAGAGCGGAGTTTTCGCTGTTTGCGCCGTTTTCCGCGAAGAAAACGGCATTCGCAGATTTTTCCAAGGCTACAGTATTAGGAGAAATGCTCTAGATGCGGAAGCCCTACTCTACACCTACAGCGAAAATGCTCTGACCAGGTCTTGCGGCGTATGGAATCGTTATTTCCCGTTCTGTGTCGACCGGATGAACTCGGCGGTGTCGTCGTGGAAGCGCTTCATAATCGACTCGTTCAGATAGACCATGTGCCCGGACTCGTAGAAGTGGTAGCTGATGTTCTTTTCGAGCGATGCCGGAATCTGCAGGTGCTTCATCTCGTACTCGGCCCCGAAGTAGAGGGTTCCGAGATCGAAATAGCCGCCCAGCAGCATGACCTTCATCCTGGGATTACCCTTCATGCAGTTAGCCAAGTCTGTCATCACATTGGTGCTTCGACCGAAGTTGGCAAACCCCTTGCGCATATCCCAGTCAAAGCCTGGGTCACCGTAAGCACCTGGCTTGTAGGTCATCTGGTCGCCATACTTTAACGTCTCGCGAGTGTAGCTGTTGATGGCGGTGGTGTAGGCCGAAGTGATGGCCTGCCCCTGTGGATCGTACTCCGCCTCCGAAGCCAGCGGATCGATATCAGGAGCCGCATAGCGCGAGTCCAGACGGCCGGTCGTCAGACCATCGCCAAGCTGCAGCATCTTGGAAAATCCACCGCCGTTGACGCGAAGATCGGCACGCAGCAGATAGTCGACCGGCAGCCCCGTGTAGCCGTGCAATTTTTCGGCGACAGCGCGCTTGTCCGTGTCATCCAGGTCGGCTCCCTTCGCCAGCGCCAGCAGATAGTCTGTCGTTGCGAAGTGCTCCACCTCACGCAGGAAGGGCTCCAGCGCCGCGCCCTGGCTGGGCAGCTTGTGGTGATAGAACGCTGTCGCCGCCATGCTGGGCAGCGACAGCACATAGGCCATATCGCTGCCGGGTCCGGAACGCGATCCGTCGGCCGAGTCGGCAAAGTTCAGAATCTGGCTCAGCAGGATCACACCGTTCAGATCGACGCCGCTGTTCTGCAGCATGTTCGAAAGCACCGCCGAACGGGTCGTGCCGTAGCTCTCGCCGAAGAGATACTTCGGCGAATTCCAACGCGAATACTTGGTCAGAAAACGCCGGACAAAACGATCGAAGGCATGGGCGTCCTGATCGATGCCCCAGAAGGCCTTCTCCTTATCCTTGCCGAAGAGACGACTGAAACCCGCACCGGGCATGTCGATGAAAACCACATCGGAGACGTCGAGCAGCGAATAGGTATTCTCCGTGATCTTGTACGGCGCTGCCGGGTCGTGATGCGTGTCGTTGGTGATGACACGCTTCGGTCCGAACGAGCCCATATGCAACCACATCGTCGAGCTGCCCGGACCGCCGTTGTAGAGGAAGGTCACCGGCCGCTCCTCGGCCTTCGCTCCTTTCTTGAAATAAGCCGTGTAGAAGATGCGGGCAGTCGCCGGAGCCTCCTCCGGCTTTTCGAGATTGATGTGAGCTTCAGGCAGCCAACTTCCATCGAGCGAGATCTGCGCGGCAGGAACCTTCGGCGGCTCTTCCTTCTGTTGCGCAAAACAGGAAGCCGTTGCAAATGCCAGAAAAACAAGCTTCTTCATCGTGATGTTTAAACCTCGGCTCATACAGGACGGGGGATTTCGTTCTTGCAACAGGTTACAGGCAAAAAAATAGGCCCCACATACGTGAGGCCTCGCTCAAGGATTTGTCGGTGCCTGGATTGTTGTGACACTTGGATTGCTAACCATACTTGCCTCCGCCGGACTCTCCCTAAGGGCCCGGAATCTGCATCGTTAGCTAGCCTAATTGCCCCAAACAATGGAACCGTACAACATATTGTGTTGTCTATGCAGATAAGTCAAGCAAAATTTCTCTGGAGCATTTTCCCTGTGGGTGTAATGCGGAGCTCCCACACCTATGGGCGTTTTCCGCAATGAAAACGCCGCTGCACGTCCCTTCCGGGATACCCAGCAACAGGGAAAATGCTCTAAATGGGAACGAATCTCCGGAAGTCGCCGTATCCTTCCATCACTATGAAAACCTCCGTCTGCCTGCTCACTCTCGTATCTGCGACTGCGCTGCTCGCCACCGGCTGCCGCGTCTCCTCCAGTGGCGAGTCCGGCAACAAGGATGTTCGTGTCGCCACCCCTTTTGGAGGACTGCAGGTCAAGACCGACCCGGAGAAGGTGATCAGCGGTCTCGGCCTGCCCGTCTATCCCGGCGCCTCCCTCGAACTGAAACAGAAGGACGGCAAAGAAGAACCCGATGCAGCCGACTTCAATATGGGTTTCGGGGACTTCCGCATCCATGTGAAGGCGGTGACCTACACCACCTCCGACTCAGCCGACAAGGTTGAGGCGTACTACCGCAAGGCGCTTGCAGCCTATGGCGACGTCATCGCCTGCAAGGACAGCAAGCCGATCGGAACGCCCACCCGCACCGGCCAGGGCCTGACCTGCGATGAGAAGGATGGCCAYGTCAACGTAAACGGCAAGGGAACGGATTCCGTCAAGGGCGACCTGGACCTGCGGGCCGGTTCGAAGCAGCATCAACACATCGTCGGTATTGAGAAGAAAGGCGATGTCACCCGCTTCGGTCTTGTGGCGCTCGATCTGCCAGGCAAAATCAGCTTCGACGACAACGACAAGGACAAGGAAAAACAGGCCAACTAGCGACTCGAGATAGCCCATACACCGGGTGCCCCATTCACGCAAAAGCGTGAGTGGGACATTCGGGCGAAGCTCGAACCGGGTGGGAGCCATCCTCTGGACGTAGGTTGAACGGATATCTCGATATGCTTACCGCCTCGTCCGCTGGCCGATATGCGGAATACATGCAAAATCCATATAGTGGCACCGTTAAGGCCGACGACGACCCCGGTGCCATTGTGGAAAGCTTTCGACTTCCGGCCGTAACCTCTCCGGTTGCCTGCGGACTGTGGGCCACGTATCATTCGAGGGCAGAATGAGCGAGTCAAAGCCGAAACCCACCCTCCGCGAAAAGGGCAGACTGATGTCTGCTTCAGAGATTGAGCGCACCCTGGTGCGTCTGGCACACGAGATTGTCGAAAAGAACAATGGCGCGGCCAACCTGGGTCTGGTCGGCATCAAACGCCGTGGCGTTCCTTTGGCCGCGCGTCTGGCGAAACTGATCGGAGCGATTGAAAAGACCACGGTCGACACCGGCGTTCTCGACATCAGCTTCTACCGCGATGACCTGTCGACCTCGGGAACGCGGCCGACGGTGACTCCCGGCGCGATCGGTTTCGACGTCAACGACCGCGATATCATTCTGATGGACGACGTGCTCTWCWCSGGCCGYACCATCCGCGCCGCGCTCGAYGCCCTGTTTGACCACGGACGTCCCCGCTCGGTACAACTTCTGGTGCTGATTGATCGCGGCTGGCGCGAACTGCCCATCGAAGCGCAGTTCATCGGCCGTAAGGTCCAAACGACTGACCGCGAAATTATTGAAGTGAAGTTCAACGAAGTCGACCAGCAGGAGCAGGTTCTGCTCGTGGAGCGAGTCGACTAACCCAGGTTTTCCCGTGTTACCTCCTGATGTCACCTGCCACTAAGTCCGCCGCTAAATCTGCGCCGAAGTCTGTGCCTAAAAAGGCTGCAGCTCAGGCGCCGCAGCCGAAGGCTACGACACCACCAGCCGACGGCATTCACCCTGGCAGCCTGCTCTCCATCACGCAGCTTTCGCTCGAAGAGGTCAGCAATATTCTTGCGCTCGCCGAACGCCTGGCCGCCGAACCGCTGAGCAAGCACGCGACCCTGCTGGAAAACCGCAAGCTCGCGCTGCTGTTCTACGAGAGCAGCACGCGCACCCGCACCAGCTTTGAGCTTGCAGCAAAGTCCCTCGGCGCAATGACCACTCTGGTCAGCGACAAGTCCTCCTCCATTGAGAAGGGCGAGAGCCTGAAAGACACCGGGCTGACGCTGCGCGCCCTGGGAGCGGAGTGCATCATCCTGCGCCACAACGCCTCCGGCTCACCTTATCTGCTGGCGAAACATACCGGCCTGCCGGTGCTGAATGCGGGCGATGGCATGCACGAGCATCCTTCGCAGGCGCTGCTGGATCTTCGCACCATCCTCAGCCGCCTGGGGAAGAAGCAGGCCGTCACCGAGACGACGCTCGACGGCATTACCGTCTGCATCACCGGCGACATCCTGCACTCGCGCGTAGCCCGTTCGAATGCGCTGCTGCTGCCGCGTCTGGGAGCAAAGGTCATTCTCTGCGGACCGCAGCAGTTGCTTCCTCCGGAAGCCGTTGATCTGTCCTCCGGGATCACCCTGGAGCGCGATTTCGATAAAGCGCTGCAGCAGTCGCAGGTCGCCATGATGCTTCGTATCCAGAAGGAACGGCTGGCGGGCATGCAGATTGACCTAGCCGACTACCAGAAGCAGTACCAGCTCAACGAAGATCGCTACTTCAAACACGCACCCAACGCTGTGGTCATGCATCCCGGACCGATGATCCGTGGGCTGGAGATCACGGCCGATATCGCCGACGGTCCAAGCTCCGCCATTGAGGAACAGGTCCGCAACGGTCTCGCCATCCGCATGGCGCTTCTCGTACGCGCGTTGAACGGAGGCGCCGCATGAAATCGATTCTGATCAAAGGCGGCCATCTGATTGATCCGCCATCGCGCACCGATCGTCCGCGCGATCTGCTCATTCACGACAATAAGATTGTTGAACTCGGCGATCCGGGCAAGCTCAATGCCACGGCCAAGAAAGAAGGCGCTGAAGTCATCGACGCCAGCGGCCTGATCGTCGCGCCGGGATTGGTCGACATCCACGTCCACCTGCGTGAACCGGGACAGAGTCACAAGGAGACCATCGAGTCCGGCACCAAAGCCGGAGCGATGGGTGGATTCACCGCCCTATGCTGCATGCCTAATACCTCTCCGGTAAACGATTCGCCAGAGATCACCCGCTGGATGCTCTCGCCAGAACGCAACGCTGTTATTCGCGTCTTCCCCGTGGCAGCCGCAACCCGCGGCAGCATGGGCGAGGCTATTACGGAGTACGGCTCGCTGAAAGCTGCCGGCGCCGTCGGCGTCTCCGACGATGGCAAACCGGTCCTGCAGGACGCCGTCATGCACCAGGCACTCATCGCTGCCGCACGCGCCGGCGTGCCAATGATTCAGCATGCGGAGAACACCAAGATCACCGTGGGCGCCAGCATGAACGCCGGCGCACGCGCCTTCCGCCTTGGCCTGCGCGGCATGTCGGTGGAAGCAGAGTCCGGCATTGTGGAGCGCGACATTCGCCTGGTCCGCGAGCTGACAACCTCGGGCAAAGGTCCACGTCCACATCTGCACGTTCAGCATGTGTCCACGGCGAAAGCGATGGAGGCCATCCGTCACGCCAAACGCGCGGGCCTGCATGTGACCTGCGAGGTAGCGCCGCATCACTTCATGCTGACCGATGAGGCAGTCGAGGGCTACAACACGCACGCGAAGATGAATCCTCCGTTGCGTAGCGAAGCCGATCGAGCAGCGATGGTGACAGCACTGCTGGACGGCACAGCCGACTGCATTGCAACCGATCACGCTCCGCACGCCGTGCATGAGAAAGAGCAGGAGTTCGAGAAGGCTCCGAACGGCATCACCGGTCTGGAGACATCACTCTCACTTTCGATCAAGATGCTGCATCATCAGCACCGTATGCCGTTACTGCGGCTGATCCACCTGTTGAGCACCGCGCCTGCCCACATCATGGGCCTCCGCGGACRTGGAACCCTGGCGCCTGAAGCCTTCGCCGATGTCGTGCTCTTCGATCCGAAGTCGACCTGGACCTTCAACGCCCGCAACTCTCCCTCGAAGTCACGCAACACGCCCTTCGATGGACACACCTTGCCGGGCGTGGTGAAGATGACAATCTCGGAGGGACGGATCGTTTACAAAGCGTAGTTGAATAGTGGAATGGCTGAATAGTTGAATGGTAAAAGCCCGGTGAATGCCGGGCTTTTTGCTTTGAGAGCATCAACCCGTTAACAAAAGTTCAGAACCGGCCCGACCGTTTGGCGACTAAACTATTCAACCATTCCACTATTCAACGACTTCCCACGACTTACAACTTGTAACTGCCGTTCACGCATCGAATTACTCGAACCGACCTCGCGCCTCCCCTCCCACTGGCGCGATCAGAAACGAGGACGATCGATGTTTCTCCCCTGGAAGACAATTTCATCTACCGCTGCGGCCCTGTTGTTGTGCGGTGCGCTTGCGGGTTGCAAGTCTGCGGATGAAAAAGCGCTGGAACAAGCGAAACAACAGGCTACAGCTACCGGCCAACCGCAGCAGGTAGTGACCAATGATGGTAAGGGCAATATCGTCACAACGACGGTGCAACCGCCCGATCCGCAAACCCATCAGCAGACCATTACGCAGACCACCGCTCCGGCGCCCGCTGGCAGCACTCCCGGCACTACCAGCACGGCAGCAGCTCCGATGGCGGCTCCCGGCTCGGCGTCCGGCGCCGCTCCCATGAGTCCCGTCGCACCTGAGCCGAATAAGCCTATCGTGAAGCCGGCCGATGTTCGGATTCCCGCCGGAACCAATATGGCGATCCGCATTAATCAGCACATCAGTGTGAAGACTACGCCCGCAGGCTCTCGCTTCACCGGCGAGATCGCCGAACCTATCGCAGTGAATGATCGCGTGATCGTGCCGCGCGGCACACCGGTAGGCGGCGTTGTCGAGGAGTCGCACAAGCGCGGTCACTTCAAGGGCGCATCCATCCTGCAGCTTCGCCTCACCACCATGACCCTGAACGGCACTGAGTATCCGCTGGAAACCGGCACCTTTACCCGCACCAAGAAGGGCAAAGGCAAGCGTAGCGCCGCCTGGATCGGCGGTGGTACCGGCGCAGGTATGCTGATCGGCGGCCTGGCCACCGGTGGTGTTGGCCTCCTGGTCGGCGGCCTCTCGGGCGCCGGCGCAGGCACAGCTGTCGCTGGCCTGACCGGCAACAAGGACATCGACTTACCTGCCGAGTCGCTTGTCCGTTTCCGCCTGGCTGACGACCTCAGCGTCGTCCCCCCGGCAAACAACACCGCGGCCTCACAGCAGTAGAGTATTTTCCCTGTTGCTGGGTATCCCGAGAGAGGAGTGCAGCGGCGTTTTCATTGCGGAAAACGCCAATAGACGCGGAAGCCCTACGCTACACCCACAGGGAAAATACTCCAGCACAGACAAACAGCTAGCCTCCCTTAGCGGACGTCCCCCGGCGTCCGCTCTTTTTTTTGAATAACCAAATGATTGAAGAATTGAAGAAGGCCTGCGCGTAGCGTCATTCAATCATTCAATTCTTCCGTTATTCAATCATCATTCAACCTCCCAGTTGACAATCTCCTCACTCCAAGCAATACTCAACCACATGGTTGAACGAGAAGCGAAACTCGACCGGGTCTTTCATGCACTCTCCGACGGCACACGACGTAAGATGCTGCGCCGGCTGACGGGTGGGGAGCACTCGGTCGGTGAACTGGCTGCCGGCTTCGAGATGTCGTTCGCTGCCGGAGCCAAGCATGTGAAGGTGCTGGAGAACGCAGGTCTGGTGCGGAGGCGCATTATGGGCCGTGTGCACCTGTGCCGTCTTGAGGCACGGCAACTGAAAAAGGCGGACGAGTGGTTACGCTTCTATGAACGTTTCTGGAGCGACAGCCTGGATCGTCTGGAGATGCTGCTGGAACAGGACGCAGCAGCGGATGCGAGATCGAAAGGAGAGAAATAGTGAAGCAGGCAACCATCATCGACAAGCGCGCAGTGCGCGTCAATGCAGACACCTTCCGCTTCGAACGTCTGTTCCCCGGCCCCATCGAACGTGTGTGGGAGTACCTGGCAGACGGCGAGAAGCGCGGCAAGTGGCTGGCGAAGGGAGACGCGGGAACCTCGGTCGGCGAAGAGTTCCAGATGCGCTTCAAACACGCGGAACTGACGCCTGATCCGGGCGTGATTCCTGAACGTTTCAAACAATATGAAAACGGTCTCACCAGCACACRCAAAGTCACCGTGTGGGAGCCTCCGCGCCGTTTCGGTATGAGCTGGGGAGGAGGCGAAGAGCCATCCGAGGTCATCTTCGAGCTCACGCCCGAGGGCAAGAAGGTCCGCTTTGTCCTGACACACCGCCGCGTCTCCGACGCGAGTCAGGCGGAAGGATTCACCAAGGGCTGGCACACGCATCTGGAGGTACTGGAAGGTGTGCTGGAGGAGAAGCCGTTGGAGCCCTTCTGGGACATCTACCGCAATACCGAAGCACTTTACGAAACAGCAGAATAGCGAACGGGCCTCATTGGGGAGCGCCTCAGCGAGGCCCATTTTTCGTTGCGCCCTCTACAATCAAAGAGACAGCTTTTTTGAGAGTAGAGGACCCACCCCAGCAATGGCTTTGAACTGTGGCATCGTCGGCCTGCCGAACGTCGGCAAGAGCACGATCTTCAACGCGCTGACCTCGGCCAAGGCGATGGCCGCCAACTATCCGTTCTGCACCATCGAACCCAACGTAGGCGTTGTGGTCGT
>NZ_JBFRCY010000168.1:0-7036 GCF_052113305.1 Terriglobus sp. YAF25 | reverse complement strand
GTACATGCGGGGTGGAGGGAACTTCAATTGGCCCCGGGCGATAGCTGCAATCGACGCCGAGAAAGGTGAAGATGCGCTCCAGCCATGCAGTGCGGTCTGCCTGCGTCTCCTCATAAAGCGACAGGTGAATCTGGGCGGCAGGGAAACACTCCCGGTAGCGGCGCAACTGAGCGGTGTAGTTGCCAAAGTCGAGAAAGGGATGGAAGATGCCGAGCTTCTGTTGATCGCAGGCCATCGCCAGATCGAGATGTCTGCGAAATGCATGCCCCACGGTTCCATCGGAGATGCTCTTCAGGTATTGGTGAAACGCGCGCTCCGCGGGGTCCATCAGCACGATCACGATGCGAGCCTTGGGATTATCCCTCGCAATGGCGTATGGCGCGGTCGAAGACCAGAGATAGCAGACGCTTCCTTCGCCGATGGCCTTCTCTTGATGTACGCCGGCAAAGAGCCGTTCGTAATCTTCTCTGCGGCTGACGACTCCACCAAAGCGCTTCTGTTGCATGGGTCCTGAGATGTACTGCCGCGTCGCCTCTTCGGCCTGCGACATCTGTTCCCGGATCTGTGCGTCGAAGTTCTCCCGGCGAATCTCTGACGAGTAGAAGCAAGGCTCCTTCAACGGGCTCATGTAAATCTCAGGATGCTGGTCGAGCTCGTAATAGAGGAGGTCCGTTCCAGCCTTTGGCGCGCCCACAATAAAGAAGTTTGGAATCGGCATAGGAAGCGCCCAGACGGGCACATGGAGTCTATCGTGCGGGATGGCATGCAAATGTCATCGTTTGGAGACAACTCACTCCGCTCAGGGTCATCCGTTTTGTGCGGGGTGCTGATCGCGATGCCGGACAGGCAGAGCCAGATAGAGAATAATCCCCGCCAGCACGACGATGACGCCGGCTGCCGTAAGGACCGGCAGCAAGCCCCATGCATCCAACAACCAGTTCCAGGCGTTTGAGGTAGTTGCCGCACCGCTGGTCTGGATACGGTAGGTCCAGATTCCGCGGCCGATGCCTGTGACGATGGCAAGGATGATTGCCAGCGCAACAAGCTGTCCGGCAAGCAGCGGCCGTTCCATCTGTTGCAACATGGCGCTTCTACGCCTGGCCTGGGCCTTCCACCACAGCAGGCTGACGCTGCCTGGCTGCACTGCTGCGATACTCGTAGCGCGCAGGCCCTGGAGATGCTTCGTGACCAGCACCTCTTCAGTGCATCGCGCGCAGGTCTGGACATGGGCCTGCAGTTCCGCGCAGGCCTGCGGCCAGTGCCCCTGTGAGAGTGCATGCCGCACTTCTTCCAAACGAGTGCATCCGTTCAGATTCATACTGTTCCCCTGCCGTTCTTCCCCAGTGCCTGTGCCATCTGGCGTCGGGCGCGAAAGAGCAGCAGCCGGATGCTCGTTACACCCAGCCCTGTGATCTCCGCGATCTCGCGGTGAGAGTAGTTTTCCGCATGCGCCAGCCACAGCAGTTGGCGGTCGCGAGGACGCAGTGAAGCCATGGCGGGCTCGAGCGAAAGCCGCGACTCCATCTGCGCTGAGGTGTCCTGGGCCAGCCGCTCCGCGGGCGCGTCTTCGATAGAGAGAGCACGCGGACGGCGCCAGTAATCGCGCAGCAAATTGCTGGCAATGCGGAAGAGGTATCTGCGCGAGGCGATCTCTCCTTCGGCAAGAGGTCTGACACAGAGAAAGCGCACATAGCTCTCCTGCATCAGGTCGTCCGCCAGGGCTGCATCGCCTGAGGTGCGCGCCAGGTAGGCCCAAAGCTGTCGCGAAGAGCGCTCGTAGAAGGCTGCGAACTGATCGCTGTCCATAGCAGGATCTGCCGTCTGAGCCGCGGCGCCAGTCATGATTCCCGGAATGACGTTTTCCCAGTTCATCGTGAAGCTCCCTGCGGCCCAGCGCCCTCGTTAGGTGCGATCCTGCTGCGCATCGTTCTGGTTCTCCGATAGTAGCCCCAAACGGGAGCTGACCCGCCAGGTAATTGCGGCGGAGAGCAGCAGAGCGATACCCGGCATCATGATTACTACGCCGGCCACCAGCAGCGGGGCGGCAAACTCCGGAAGGCTATGGCGGAGCAGCACCAGACCCAGCCCCAGAAGCGCCAACACCAGCCCGATCTGCAGCGACGCAATCACTCGTCCCAGGCCGCCCGACATCCGCTGACGTTCCATGCCCATGGGAATGGGGGCAGCCTCCAGAAAGCGTCTGCCGGACTCGGTGCCCATGTACTCCATCAGGTTGTCGGTGGTAGCGAAGCGCTCGATCAGCTTGCCATGGATATCGCTCTGCAGGCGGAAGACGCGGCTCCATCTGCGATTTTCGAGAAGGATGCGAATCAGCCRCATCAGGCTGCCGATCGCGCCGGCGAAGATGAGGGCCTGCATGATGTCCATCATGTACTGGCGCTTCAGCTCCAACAGGTTCATCTGGTTGTTGTTGTTTCCACGGCGGCGAAGCGGCTCGGTATGCCGGCCGCGCTGCTCCGGGAACTCCGCGAAGAGATAGAAGTCCGGATTCCTTGTGATCTCAGGGTGCTGCGCCAGGAATCGTGCCAGCTCGGGATTCACGCGATTGATGTAGGCGTCGTCCGCCAGCAGAGTTGGGTCGGTGGTAAGCACCTGGGTCAACGTTGGACTCATCCGAAGAAGCGCCAGTAACTGATCCCGCTTAACCGCCAGATCGTCGTCTGTGGGCGCCGGCGGAACCGGCACAACTTGTTTGGCAGCTTCTTTCGGCTGCGAAAAGACGTGGCCAGGGCAGAATGTCATCGCCAGCAGAAGTGTTGTCGCCGGCATCAGCTTCGAACGGTAAAGACCCATTGCAGTCATCCTTGGAAAGGTCATTTGGAAATGTTCTTCGCCTATACAACGGAGAAAGCGCAGCTTTGGTTAACAAACTTTTTTCGATCCTTTATTTCAGGTAACCACGAAGAGAATTTGTTAACCAGCTGATGCTTCTATCCGTTGTTTGGGCATGAAGACGCCCGACGTATCTTACCCATCCCATACGGACCGGCCTTCGCCCTTCTTCTGTGCCTTTGTCATCGTTTCGGTGCTTCTGTCGTTCATGGTGAAGGTGCAGGCGCAGCGGGCCCCGGCCCGTTCCATTGCGCTGAAACAGCAGATTGCGAGTGCCGAAGAGCAGCACGCTCCTGAAGAAAAGATCGGAGCACTATGGCTGCAGCTAGCCAACGAATACCAGATCCATCCCGATCTGGGCAGCGCAGAGAAAGCCTTCACGCATGCCATTCCGCTGTTTCGATCCCCAGACTCTCATCGAGATCTGGCAGATGCGCTGGACGGCCTGGGATCGGTCTATCTCTCTACCAGCCGTGTTCCGGAGTCGAGAACGCTGCTGCGAAAGTCACTTCTGCTCTACCGGGAGTTGCACGATCGCCCGCAGGAAGCGCATCTGCATGAGGAGCTTGCGATTGGATTTCTTCTAGAGAGGCGTTACCGCGATGCGGAACAAGAGGCCTCTGAAACGCTATCGGAGTTGCAGGAGCAGCAGAGTGTAGACATCGCTGAGAGGGAGGCGGCGTTGCTGACACGCAGCTATGCGCGTACGTACCAGGGTCGATGCCGGGGAGCACTTGACGATACGCAGCAGGCACAGACACTGGTGTCCGCCGGGCTCGAGGCGAACTCTCTTGAGGCCGCAACCTTCTGGGTCTCACGGAGCTTTGCGCTGTGGAGGTGCGGTGTTCATGACGGCGCCGAAGAGGCTGTGCTCAAAGCCCTGGAGATCGTCAACAGCCATACCGATCTGCCACGGCCTTTGCTGCTTTCGTATCGGCTTTCCGTATTGCGGCAGTACCTGGAGTTTTTGAAGGACACGCATCGTAAGCCGGAGGCTGCGCGTGTGGAGGCGGATATTCGCGAGATTCGGGAGGAGTTGCCGTCTGTGTGTTCCAGCTGCACGGTGCATGCGGCGGCGCTGTCGATGGCGATGCTGCCGTAGGGTTTGTTATTCAAGGTGCCCGAGACCTGAGCGCTCAGACCGATGGGCACCCTTTTGTTTGCCGTTTGGTAGCGCAGCGGAGAAATCTGCTTCTCTCATTTTCTTTGCCGGAGTGCCCCGCCCTCGCAACGCTAGGGTTGGTCAGGAATACTGGAAATTTCTAATAAGACACAAAACGATCCATCGATACACCCTACGTGGTTGCTACCAACATCTCTTCTGCATTCTCGGGTGGATGGAGACCATCGGTTCTATTTGCGAAGTAACGCCCAGTGAGATTGGCGGCCGAGACGTGGCGGACCTCTTTGAAGCCGGCCTCGCGAGCGAGATGCACTATTTCGTCCGGGGTGAAGAAGCTGAGGAAGGGTGTTCCGCTGGCGCGTGCTCCTTTCTCCGCCATCTGCAGGCCGGGGCGTAGGTCGTGAGCGGCTAAGTCAAGCGGAAGCAGGAAGGTCATGGCGAAGGTCGATCCCGGAGCCAGCCCGGCGGCCTGACGAAGCATTGCGTCTACGGCATCCCGGGTGAGATACATGCTCACTCCGGCTGCGGCTACGACGGAGGGCTCATGTGTGTCGAAGCCAGAGGCGGTGAGGCGCTGCCACCAGGTGTCGCCTGTTTCGAAGTCAACCGGTACGAACCGCAGCCATTCAGGAATGCCATAGCCTAGCTCGATGAGGCGTTGACGTTTCCATGCCTGGGGCATCGGTTGGTCCACTTCGAAGATGCGCAGGCGGGAGGAGATCTCAGGCCTGCGCTGGGCGAAGGTATCCAGGCCCGCGCCGAGCAGGACGTACTGGAGAACACCTCGGCCAGCCTGCTCCAGGAGCAGGTCCTCGATAAAGCGGGCACGGGCGACGATGGACGCACGGAAGAATCGTGTCGCCTGTGGATCCATATCGGGGCGTTGTTGCCAGTCGCCAATGGGGGCCGCCAGTTGCAGGCCGATCTCATCTTCGATGACATGCGGCGGCGCATCGACCTGTGCGTGCAATGCGCGCCACAGGGCGACGCGCACCGCGGTGCTGTCCGGTTGCGGTGCAGACATGGATGCTCCCTTCTGTTCCGGTGGAATCAGCTTTTCCTGGATGGGAGTGGCGCATCGACCGCGATATGCCGGCCGTCGGGATCGGCGAGCATCAGCTGCAGTGCGGGCCAGTGCTGCTTCTCGAAGGGATGCACCACCGTGCCGCTATGCGGAGGAGTGAATTGATCTGCATCCTCGACAGCGAGGCCCAGTGTGACCTGAAGTGCATGACCGGCCGGGCGCTCGGCGATGAAGAGATAGGGACCTCCGCTGGGATGACGCAGACGGCCCGAGTTGTGATCCGTCTCGAATTCGATCTCGTAGCCGAGATCGCGCCAGAAGGCTGCGGTGGCGCCCCAGTTGTGTGTCTCGATCAGAATTCCGTCGATGCCTTTAGTCTTCATGCTTCCTCCGTTTGCGCTTGTGCTCGTCGAGATAGGCGCGTAATGCCTCGGCAACAATGGCCGACAGCGACTGCTCGGTTTCAACGGCGTGATACTTGACCGCGCGAATCAGGTCGGTCGGCAGGTATACGTTGAACTGTTTCACGTCGTCCGGCATTGCTAGTATGCTAGCACACTAGCATGAAATGAAACCACAGATTCACTGGCGAAAAACTGCCCTTGTGAAGGGCATTTGTCCTCGCGTACACTTTGCCCGCCGAATTGTTGATAGCTGCAACAAATGTGAACTCCACCTCAGTCAGGAGATACGGACATGGCGTTGACGCGACGACAGTTCTCGAAGTTAAGTGCCCTCAGCCTGGGCGCGGCGCATGTGCCGTGGGCGCTTGCCGGGCAAGAGACGCCGCGAATCGGCTACTGCGTTATCGGCCTTGGCCGCATCGCAGGGCACTTTCTGGAAGGCGTTAAGAACTCGCAACACTCGAAAATCACGGCACTGGTCAGCGGACATCGCGATAAGGCCGAGCGCATCGCGGCGCAGTACGGTGTTCCGCGGGAGTCGATCTATAGCTACGAGGAGTTCGATCGCATCTCACAGAACAAGGCGATTGATGCTGTCTATGTCGCGCTGCCCAACAGCATGCATGCGGAGTACACCACGCGTGCGGCGAAAGCCGGAAAGCACGTTCTCTGCGAGAAGCCGATGGCCATCAGCTCCGCTGAGTGTCAGCAGATGATCGATGCCTGCAAGGCGGTGAAGGTCAAGCTGATGATCGCCTATCGTCTGCACTATGAACCGATCACGCTGAAGACTCTCGAGATCGTGCGCAGCGGGCGAATCGGACCGCTGCAGGCGATGGAGGCCGCGAACGGTTTCAGTATCAAGTTTGGCGAGTGGCGATACACCAAGGCCCTGGGCGGCGGTGGATCACTCTTCGATGTTGGCATCTACTGCCTGAACGCCTTCCGCATGTTCGCTGGCCAGGAGCCTACCAGCTTCCAGGCGGAGGTCGCGACCATCGACCACGATGAACGCTTCAAAGAAGTGGAAGAGAATGTTTCGTGGCTCCTGCGTTTCCCCTCCGGAGCGCTGGCGACCGGCGCTTCCACCTACGGCGGCGATATGGCCGGTTTTTATCGGTTGCACGGCGCGTATGGCTGGCTTCAGGTCGGTACTTATACCTACCAGGGCCAGCATCTCCAGGGGAGATATGCCGAAGAGCCTCATCGGGATGCAAAGCGGATCGATATTGATGAGACCAGCCAGGAGAAGGATCCCATGCACTTTGTGCGTGAGGCCGATCACTTCTCCCAGTGCATTCTGCAGAACACCCAACCGAACACACCCGGGGAAGAGGGTCTCGCCGATCTCCGTTGTATTGAAGCCATCTACAAAGCCGCAGGAGCTCCGCTGCACGTATGAATCGACGTCAATTTCTCTCCAGCACCGGTATCGCGACGATTGCRGCGGGCTCGAAGCCCGCCGCAGCATTTGCAGTACCGCCGAAGCGCGCCACCATGAAGCTCGGCTGCCAGAGCGCTCCGACCAACGATGCACATCTCAAGTACCTGGCACGGTATGGTGTCCGTAATATCTGCGGTTATCCGCAGATCGCCGATGGCCGCATCTATGCGACGGTGGAAGAACTGAGC
>NZ_JBFRCY010000167.1:0-10903 GCF_052113305.1 Terriglobus sp. YAF25 | reverse complement strand
GCACCAGGCTTTCGGCTAACAGCGAGCGGCGCAGCGATGCCGTGCTGGCTCCGAGCGCAGCGCGAACGGCGAGCTCAGATTCGCGGCGCACGGTGCGGGCTAATACGAGGTTGGCAACATTGGAGCACGCAATCAGAAAGAGCAGGCCCGCGGCGGCAAACAGCACCCACAAAACGGTGTTGGCGCGCGCATTGATCTGGTCGTGCATGCGCTTCACATCGATCTGGTAATGATTGTCAGGTTTGTATACGTCAGAATGCGCAGCCACAATGGCGGCATGGCGTGCGCGCAGCTCCGAGCGTGCAGCGTCCAGCGTGGCGCCCGGCGCCAGGCGGGCGAACACCTCGGTCATGCGATGCTCACGGCCCGCGACCATCGTGGCGGACAGATGGTGCGGGCTGGTGACGACGTTGGCGATGATCTCGGTGACAACGGGATAAGGAACCGAGGGTTCGAGCACCCCGACGATGGTTGCGTTGCGTGGCCCACCGAAACTTTCTAAATGGACCTGCTTGCCGAGCACGCCTGGATCGCCGTGGAGCGATTCCTTCCAGAAGCGATAGGTCAGCACTACGGCTCCCGCCGCGTTCGGGCCATCATCGGATGTCGTCAGCAGGCGGCCCAGCACCGGACGCAGCCCCATCACTTCGAAGTAGTGACCGTCCACAACACCCGCCGGTATCTGGCGCGGCGTACCCAGGCCGATGAGCGTGAAGTCCACCGGCGAGAAGGTGCCAAGCTCCGTAACGGTCTTGAGGTCTTTGCTAAGATCGTCGATTTCAGGAATCGAAAAGTTGGTGTTCTGTTCGCCAAGGCCGGGCGCGCTCTGCCGAACATAGAGCAGGCGATCTTCGTCACGATTCGCCAGCGGACGCAGCAGCACCGCACGCACCACGCTGAAGATGGCTGCATTGGCGCCGATTCCGAGTGCCAGCGTGATGGCGACGGTAAACCACAGCGTGCGGACGCGCCAAAGCGAGCGCATAGCAATTTTCAGATCGCGGAAGAATGACATGCATGTCCTCGATTTCCAGACTTCGCCCACCGGTTCACCGCTTTTACGGGAGTACCGGAAATTTGGAGACGTCAATGGTAATTGTCTCGACAATTTATGTTGATATCAACATATTGGAGCCGATGTCAAGAGGACTCTGCGTGTCTTAACCATCAAACTGCGTTCACCGGTTTACACTAGCGAACCAGTGAACGGGCTCCAGTACGAAATGGATGGGGCACCCAGCGCACGGGTGCCCCATCCATTTCGTTACGGTGTTTGAGGTGGTGGACGAATTTCTCTTCACCTTTCAGCTTCACGAAGAAATTGGTCCCATAGTCGTCGGGCGAAAAGACCGTGCCACCGTCGCCAATCAGCAGACAACCGCTGTCGGGAACTTTGCCCTGCAGCGCCACGATGTCGGCAGTCAGTTCGATCGGCGGCTTGTTGGTCAGGTCATGGCCGCCACGGGCTCCCGGGTCGGGTTGGCCGCCGTCGTACCACCATAGTGTCACCGCATCGTGCTCAATCTTTTTGTAATGGTGGAAGAGATGCGGATGCTCGACGGGGATGCGGCCGTCGCGCTTGGGAAAGTCAAAGCGGATTTTGGAACCGAGGGGATACGATTCCTTGTTCATCTGCCCGAGAGGCATCGCTTCAATCTCAGTCGGGTAATCGAGGTCTAAAGCACGAAACGGCATATTGACCGTGTGGCAGGCCATGTCACCCAGCGCACCGGTGCCGAAGTCCTGCCAGCCGCGCCAGTTAAACGGTGCGTAGATTCCTTCCCGATCGTTTGGTTTACGGCGATCCTTATAGGGCCGCACCGCAGCCGGACCAATCCAGGTATCCCAATCTAAGGTCGCAGGAACCGGGTCTTCTCCGTCCGGGCGCTCCATTCCCTGGGGCCAGATCGGGCGGTTCGTCCAAACGTGCACCTCATGTACTTGTCCGATGAGTCCGTCCTGGATCGTCTCCACTGCGCGGCGCAGACCGTCCGTGGCGCTGCCCTGATTGCCCATCTGCGTCACGAGCTTTTTGTCGTGCGCCATCTCCCGCAAATAACGCGCCTCATAGATCGTTTGCGTCAGCGGTTTCTGGCAGAACACCGCCTTGTTCTTTTTCATTGCCATCGACGCCACAATCGCATGCATATGGTCCGGTGTCGAAACCGTTACCGCATCAATCTGATTGCCCATCTGATCCAGCATCTGCCGGAAATCTTTGTAAAACTTCGCGCTCGGATATTTCCTGGTCTGCGTCTCATACGCCGCGGAACCGGTATCCACGTCGCACAACGCGACGATGTTCTCACCGGCGCAGGCATCGGTATCGCTGCGGCCTTTCCCGCCGATTCCGATGCAGGCGATGTTCAACTTACTGTTGAGATTCTGTCCGCGCACAAATGCAGGCGCACCAAACGCGAGCGCACCAGCGGCCAGAGAGCTCGTCTTGATAAAGTTACGGCGGTCGACACGCAGGGGTACGGCGGCCTCAGGAGTTCTCAGAGAGGGAAATTTTTCAGTTGTTTTCGACACGCGCACAGAATACACCGCCGCGTTTGCTGGCGTAAGCCTTCAAGGGCCTCTCTCACATAGACTTCACATATGCCGGTGAATCGCCTGAAGAACGATCAGAGCCGGCTCCTGCTATGGGGACTGCTGCTTCTGTACCTGATAGGCAGGACTCTCCAGCCTTTTGCAGGGAGGGTACCGAATCTCATCATTGTTATCTTCCATGTGGTTCCTCCTGTACTTTTTGCTGTGCTACACGGAGCACGCGTCTACCGTTTGCGTGGCGTACTTGTCTTCACGGGCCTATCTCTCGGGGTTGGAGCACTTTTGGAAAGCGTGAGCTTACGGACGGGCTTTCCGTTTGGCCATTACCGATTCACTGACCTGATGGGACCGAAGATCCTTGACCTTCCCATACTGCTTGCTCTGGCCTATGTCGGGATGGGTTATTTGTCGTGGGTCGTCAGCGTTGCACTTGTGGGCGGCGAAAACAGGCCGCTGTCGGGCGGAAGAATCGTCTGGACGCCTATGATCGCCAGTTTCGTCATGACCGCATGGGACCTCTCGATGGAAGCAGTCTGGGCGGATGTCGATCACGGCTGGGTTTGGCGGGATGGCGGCTCGTATTACGGAGTGCCGACCAGCAACTTCCTGGGCTGGCTTCTGACCGCATACGTCTTCTATCAGCTATTCGCGTTCTATCTCCAAAACCAAGAGACCCTGCCAGCGCGCAAGAGCCATTACCTTCCAGCCATTTTGTTTTACGCTCTCTCTGCACTGGGAAATCTTCTGGTGATCGCGCCTTCTTCCTTGGGGAGCGTTTTCGTAGACGCGACAGGCAAAGAATGGATGATTTCGAGCATTCTTCGTACATCTCGTCTCGTTTCCATTTTCCTGATGGCGCCTTTGAGCCTGGTGGCCTGCGTCTCTCTGTACATCTCGGGACATGCTCGCAACGCAGACTCTTCTTGAACAGATGATTGGTGTAAACGGGAGGTACTTGCATGGCAAAGCTGATCTACATGATGAACACGTCACTCGATGGCTACACCGAAGACGAGCAGGGTGGCTTTGGCTGGGGCRCTCCCAAAGACGAAGAGGTGCACACCTGGATCTTCAAGCATGTCTCGTCATTTCGCACCTGCCTCTATGGACGGAAAGTCTACGAGACGATGCTGTACTGGGAGACCGCGCATACGATTCCCGATCAGCCGCAGTTCGTGCTCGATTTTGCCAGGCAGTGGCAGGCGGCCGAGAAAGTCGTTTACTCGAGAACTCTCACTGAGCCGCGCAGCACACACACAAGAATCGAGCGATCTTTCGATCCCGATGCAATCCGCAAGTTGAAGGCGGATGTAGGTGTAGTGCAGGGCTTCGGCATCTATGGGCGTTTTCCGCAATGAAAACGCCGCTGCACGCCCCTTCCGGGATACCCAGCAACAGGAAAAATGCTCTATACTGGCGCGCACAAAAGGAGGTTCCCATGGCAACGTCAACAGTAACGGCTGCCGACCCAATCACCTGCGATCCCGAGCATTACACCGTGGAATTCGAGAACGAAAAGGTCAGAGTGCTCCGGATTCGATATGGACCCCACGAGAAGTCACCCATGCACAGCCACCCGCCTCTCGTAGGTATCTTTCTAACTCCTCATCACAGCCGGCATATCTTGCCGAATGGCGAGGTTCTTAACATGCAGGGCAACGCGGGAGATGTCCAATACCTGGACAGCATCCAACACGCTCCAGAAAATATGAGCGATGAACCCTTTGAGGTGATTGCAGTCGAGTTGAAATCCTGAACGGCAACGTCTTTGCTACCGGCAGGCAGACCGATCCCGGATGACGTCTGGCGGAAACATCCAGAGTTCCTCTCCGCCAGCGCTTCCTGACAACAAAGTCTACATTTTGTCGATATCGATCGATATGGAACGGAGACTGTGCCAGATGTTTACGACGATACTGAGGAAGCCAAGCGCATTTCTTCCCATTGCGATGTCTCTTCTTGCGCTGGCGGATGTTCTGATTACGCTCGCAATTTTCGGTGTTCCGCATGACAAAGACGAAGGGACAGCCGCCCACATTTGGCAACTGCTGATGGCGGGGCAGGTGCCTCTGCTCCTCTTCTTCGCCGTTACATGGTTGCCCCGCGCGCCCAGAGAGTCCCTGAAGGTCATTGCCGTGCAGATGGCAGCTGCGCTTGCCGCGCTGGCCCCGGTGTACCTGCTTCACTTGTGAGAGTTCGTGACAAATCGCCAATTCTCCTATCGACGAGAGGCGCTTCTTTATCCGCTGCGAGAGCTGCCTCGATGAGTGCGTTGTCCTGTTCTCGCCATTTGAGCTTTAGCTGTCCAGAAGTTAAAGGACGACGTGTTCTTCATATCGACCACCTGTTTGCGCGCATGCAGCGTCTTAATACATACGAAGCAAAGACGAACGCCATGACGAGAATCGGATCAAATTTATCCCAAGTACTGCCACCGCCATTCAGTTGTGAATAGAACGCCAGTGCAAGGTCGATCACGAGACCGGCATAAATCCACTCAGTCAATCGAGGCACATTAGGAATCAGAAGGCCCACGCCACCAAGGATGTGGGTCACGCCAATCAGAGGGATGATATAGAGCGGGTATCCGAGCTGCTGATTGGCGATCCTCCATTCGTCGGGATCATGAATTAGATATAACCTCCCGAAGTACACCCAGGTGAAGGCGACAAGGCCGGTTATTACAGTCGCGGCTATTTGAGTCGCTCGACCTGCCCGCGCGGGTTTATCTATCGTGTGTTCAGCTTTCATATTGAAGCGACCTTCTTCCTGCGGTTTAAATGGTTTGAATCGTTCTGCAATAGATCGGTTCTTGTACGCGACTAAATTCAACGCACTGCATGAGTGGGAAGGCCTCCGGTGCGCGCATTAATCGAGGGCTTTCTGCATCCTTCACCACAACAGAACAGGTGAGGGTGCCCTTGCCACGAGCAGCGCCCTCGATCATGTCTACTCGCGACGGATCGGCGCTCGCCTTCGACGGAACCGGCCGATCAGCCGTCCGGTTCCGCCGGTCGCACTCAAAACAAGAACATTCCTCGATTTTTCTTGAAGCTAGCGCCGCAGTTCCCAAGGAACCGGGGCTGATTCACCTTGCCCCGGACTTACGCCTTGACAGCGTTCTGCGCAGCCGCAAACACATCGCGTGCGGACGTCGTACCCGCTACGTGCTCCGTACCCGTGATTCYGAGGTCCATCCATCCCGCATTAACACTCTCAAACATTTCTTCGGCAGGCCCGGTGTGGCCCTTCGGGATGCCGAACTGCTCGAACGCTTCCGCCCATCCCGCACGCGGCACCGCAAAGGCTTTTACGTCGAGTGTCAGGACTTCACCCAATTGTTCGGCCACTTCATCCGCGCTTACCATCGAACCCAGCTCGATGACGCGATGCCCTGACCACGCCGGCCCGGTCAGAAGCGTTGCCACCTCTGCGCCGATGTCGTCTGACGCAACCATTGTCGATTTTCGGTTTGTAGGATTGTAGAAGACCGGTAGTGTTCCGCCCTGGGCGACCTGTAAGCCGAAAAGAAAGTTTTCGAAAAAGCCGCCTGCGCGTACAAATGCGACCGGAGATGGCAGGGTGCGAAGACCTTGCTCCAAGAGTGATAAGGCCGTGATCATCCCCACACCGGTTGTTCTATTCGCGCCCATCGACGAGAGCGCTACCACCCGCGGAGGCACCACCTTGGTCAGCACCTCGACATAGTTCGCAATCACGCCCTTTGCTTCTCTGTAATCAGGCGAGGGTGCCCATACAGCCGGCAACATAACAAATGCGCCCTCAACACCTTTGAGCGCCGCCGCTATGGCTGTCGCATCGTTCCAGTCTCCATCCACCAACTCCACGCCTTGGTCTGCCCACTTCGCTGCTTTCTCGCGATTGCGCACAAGTGCCCGCACCTGTTTGCCTTGCTTCAGCAGATGCCGCGCGGTGGCGCCACCGACTTTTCCCGTAATGCCCATGACTAAATACATGCTCGTGTTCTCCTTTTGCCTCGTATTTGGCAGCCCATCCAAATGAGCGACCTGAGCATTAGAGACCTGAAAAAACCATTGGTTACAAATTAATCAGTGGTTATGTAACCAATGGATATAAATTAACAATCGGTCGAAAAAGTCATCAAAAGGGACTAAGGTATTGAAGTGACATCCACATCACCAAGTCGCCGGGTAGAGCGCAAGGAGAGGTTGCGGGGCGAAATCCTTGCGGCTGCCAGCAAAATGTTTGCCGATCGCGGCTACGAAGCCGTGACGCTTCGCGAGATCGCTAAAGAGATCGGCTATACCCACGCGGTGATTTATCAACATTTCCCCGACAAATGGCACATTCTTGCCGAGTTGAGCAGCGAGACGATCGGGCTGCTGATTCAGAACTTCGACGCGATTGCCGCTGAACATCTTGTGCCGAAGGAGCGCCTTTTCGCGACTTCACGCGGCTTGATTCAGTTCTGCACTGCCCATCCACAGCAGTTCCGCAACGTCTTCTTCGGGCCGGAGAGCCGCAACGGCATTCGTGCTGGACAATATATCGACGACATTGGCAGGCCTTTGTTCCAACGTTTCGTACAGCTCTTTTTCGATGTTGCCAAGGATGAAGGATTACCAAGTAGGGATGACATCGTGGTAGCCCACACCTGGTGGTACACGATCTTCGGCCTCGCCACGCTCATGGTCATCCAGGGGGTTGTGCCAGACTTGCCTGACCAGACTCTCGTGATCGAGCAAACGATTGCCACGCTTTGGGCGGGCGTTCAGGCTGTTCCGCGATTGCCAAAGAGCGTAATCAGTAAGCGAACCGGCCGGTCCAATTCCTCAAAGCGATAACAGCTTCTGCCTGCTCAGGAGTTGTTGGAGGTATGCCCGTGGAGTGCTAGAGCAATTCTCCTAAAGGTGTAGAGCGGAGTGCTGGCTATTTGCGCCGTTTTCCGCAAAGAAAACGGCATTCGCGGATCTATCCAACACCACAGTATTAGGAGAATTGCTCTAACGCAGAGAATTGCAGGACACGATGAAAGTCATGGGATTCTTATCAGGGATTTGGTGTATTCGAGTCTCCAGACAAGATCGTCGACCAACGCTCACGGCGCTGGTTTTCCGTTGTCTGCTCAACGCGCGTTGCGATTGTCCACATATGCCCGGCCGGATCCTGAACCCATCCAATCCGGTCTCCCCAGAAATGCGTTTCTACCGGCACCACAAGCCTGCAACCGCGCTTGAGTGCCCGTTCCACAGTCGCGTCGACATCTTCCACGTAAAGATAGATGACAACAGGAGAGCTTCCGTCAGGATTTGGGGGGCGAGTTGGAACCTCCGGGTTCTCGCCCTCAATCATGAGCATCGCAGCACCGAATAGCAACATCGCATGCTGTGCCCGCCCGTCAGGGCCTGGCCGACGGACGCCTTCGACCGCGCCAAGCACGTCGCAACAGAACTCGATCTCTGCCTCAACGTCGCTACAGTAGAGCCTTGGGATAATGGCTGAGGCTCCCTCGGGAACACCTTTGTATTGACTTGCCATATACATTCCTCCTGGCGCATCAGCGTAGTGCCAGGAGAGCTCGATTGTCTTGTAGAAATGGAAAGTCCTGAGCGCTCGCCAGTGCTGAAAACCGTGCGACACCCGCGAGAAGATCGCTTACATTGTCTTGTCTTCGTTCTTGCCTTGCTTAAGGGCCGGCTTTAGCCGTGCCGTATAAAAAGCAGTAAGAGCGCGGCTTCAGCCGCTGAGGTACATTTTCAACTTCTAGTGCGTGTCTTCCGTTTCTAACGGAATGACTCTGGTACCTCAGCGGCTAAAGCCGCGATTTCGCGGAGCCTGTGCGGGACGGCTAAAGCCGTCCCCTTAAGCAAGGCATTCGCACCTGTGGTGCGAAACGGTCGCGCCAGGCGCGACGAATGGTTGAGCAATGCGAGAAAGCCATTTAACGCGAACGCCGCCTGCGCCGAGTCGATGTACTGCACGCCTGCGCCGGATAACGCGTGCCATTAACGAGGACCCATCCATCATCCAGATGGGAGTTGGTCGCGCAGTGCGTGTCGTGCACACCGGCTAGCGGATGAATGCGTTTGCGGATATCGCGGGAGGACGTGATGTATCCCTGTCCATAGGCATAAACTGCGTCGCCCCTGGATGCGGTCACGACACCGTCAAGGCTGTCGTTGGAGACGATCTCGACCGTAACCTTCGATCCGTCACTGGTGGGGACGTTCAGAAGAATCACCTGATGCGCCCCGGTACCAGTGGAGCTGGCGCGCTGCTCGAAGGAGTCGGCAATGGCCGTGCCGCAGACCATCACGTTGTCGAGCTGGGCGTGCGAGTCTCCGCTGTTGTCATGCAGGAACTGCAGCAGCGTGGCATTCACCTCCGGCGTGCACGACGTAGGAACCGGCTTAGTCGCGGCGAGAGCGGATGTGGAGACGAAGATAAGAGCAGCCAGAACAAGAGAAGGCTTCATTGGGGAGTGCCTTTCGAATTGGTTGTAACCGCCTCACAGATAACAGGGCAGACGGTCACGTAGAAAGTATCAAACCACGCCTCTGTTGCTCGCAGGTAATTTTGTGCCGCTGCCGAATCACCGTTGTGTGTCAACAAATCCGAGACAACCCATACACCGGGTGCCCCATGTCCCGGGGGCATGCTCAAAGTCGCGGGCGGCAACCGTTAAAACCTTTTTCGAGATGGATGTGAGATGGTAGCGAGCTTTCGCCACCCCATCTTTTTCGTAGTGTGCATACTTCCGAACCGGTTCGTGGCGAATGGGATTAGTCCTAATAAACGCTCATCTCGTGAGTGATTCGGAGGTTACTGACGAGAAGCCGACTTGTCGTTATTTATATTTTCCTCGCCTCACGCTGATTCGTACCGGAAACCACAACGCACCTAGCCACTAGACCTTCGCGGGTTCTTTCAAAGCGGAAGGTCGCAACTCCCGTCTGCAAGGTGAAGTACTCGTCCCGCGTCTCAGGCAGCAGCTCAACTGACCCCGCGAATCCGAAATGATACGTCGATCCCACGCTATAGGATCCCGAGATGTAGGGTTTCCCGTCTCGTATGGTGACGGTAAGTTTGTCCTGCCCATCCTTGTCGGCCTGATCATAAGTTCCCTCCAAGCCTTTCAGCGAAGCTGGATCAAGTTTGATCAAAGTGTGCTCGGCAGGCTGAAAGTCTGGCCAGGCATGCTCATGGGCGATAGCACGAAGAATTTCGGTGATGAGCTTTTCGCCCTGTTGTCCATTGGTCATTATCACGACGCCTGGTCCGTTGTCGCGATACGCTTGCAGCACGGAAACGAAGCCTGTATTCACGCCGAAATGATCAAAGCGAGGCGTTGCACCCGGCTTCTCCACCTCGAAACCTAAACCCCAATTGTCTTTCTGGCGGGTCAGCATCTCTTTCGCCAAAGCTTGAGTAAGAACCTTATCCGATGTTCCGGCGTACTCCTTCTGCACTTCGATTGCGGCGCGCGCGAGGTCGGTGGGCGTTGACCATAAACCTCCAGCAGCCATCTCGGGAACGGTATGGAAGCCGCCCGGGATAGGTGTGCCATGTGATCCGTATCCCAGTGCTGCCCTACTGACGAGATTGGATGGCAGCGGTTGTTCATACGTGCTGCGAGTCATGCCCATGGGGCTGAGTACCTGATCGTGCATGAGTGTTGAGAAACTTTTCCCCGTTGCGTCCATCATCATCAACTGCACGATCATCATGCCGCCGCCTGAATAGCTATACACCGACCCCGGCACGGTTTCGACACGTACCGGCGGTGAGCTTGCCGGTTTCAGCCCATCGAGGATTTGAATCACTGTTGGGAGGGGTTGACCCGCTTCGTAGCCGCTGAATCCGTGGACATTCACGCCTCCACTGTGGCTGAGTAATCGACGGAGCGTCACCTTCTGGCTCGTCGTGAACTCATTATCGGGAACGTGCCATGAATGGAGTTCGTTGTTTACATTCTCATCCAGCTTCAGTTTGCCGCTTCGTACTAGACTGAGCGCTCCAAGCGCAGCAATCGGTTTGCTGATTGACCCTGCCTGAAAGAGTGTCTCGGGGGTAACCGGACTACCTGCTTGTACGTCTGAGACCCCGTAAGCCTTTGTCCATTGGATCTTTCCGTGGTCGAAGTACGCAATGCTGACACCTGGTACATGGTAGTAGAGCATTCTGTCGGTCAGATTCATCGCTGCAGCGGGTTGCCCTTTGATGACGACGGACGGTAGTAAACCATTCTCGATATGAGATATCTGCGCCTGCGTGTCCGCGTTGGATATGGGTTGCTGTGCATGAGCCTCGTAAAATGCTAGGGTTGTCACGACCACGATGGCGAACAAAGGGGTGCGTCCATACCGCC
>NZ_JBFRCY010000166.1:0-7044 GCF_052113305.1 Terriglobus sp. YAF25 | reverse complement strand
ACACAGGATGAATTGGTTCTGCAGTAAGTCACCAGGGACCCCGCCATACGGGAGCGCTTGGGCAGGAAAAAGAGAATTGCGACGCGATTCTCTCAGGGGGCCCTGGTAATCCACTTAGTTCGAGCTTCGCCCGAATTCCTTTTATCTATCATTTGGCGGTTGTCAAGGCGACCGGTAAGCCCTATCCGACTGGTGGAGACTTCATGGTTGGTTACCTGGTACCCGGGAGTGGAAAAACGGGTTTTCCCTTACAAAACCAGATTTCGATTAAAAGCCAGGCGCGTTTCCGCATCGGAAACGCGCACGATCAGCTGTAAGGTAACCCGGGCAGGATAACCAAAGAGTTCGTGGAAAAACTGTTTGTTTCTTGTCATTTACCCCACATATCCGCCAGCATCTCTAACACCGTTCACAAAGAGCGGGAGCTGTAGTGGAGAGGGGTAGTATGCAGTTCCTCGGACAATACACATTAGAACGTAACCCAATGAGCCTCACAAGAGGCCTGGTTGTTGTAAATGCGACGAAACGGCAGCTACAAGCGCTGTCAGTCCTGCTAGACGCCCAAGGTGAAGTTGTTAGCCGTGAAGACCTGCTCAACAAGGTATGGTTCGATGCGGCGGTTGAAGATCACAATATCACTCAGACCATTTTTATGCTGCGGCGTCTTCTTGGCCGCTTGCCGAATGGAGCGGACTATATCGAAACCATCCCCAAGCGCGGATACCGTATCTCTCGTGCCGCGTTGCAACCCGTCTGGACAGATGACACATCGCTGACTCTGCTTCCCTTGGAAAAGAAGAAGCCTATGCGAGCGAAGGTCGCCGATGCGTTTCGAGGCATCTTTCATCTACATCGACAGGTCCACGCCAGCTAGAGCATTTCTCCTGTAGGTGTAGCGCGGGCTTATGTATCTATGGGCGTTTTCCGCAATGAAAACGCCGCTGCACGCTCCTTCCGGGATACCCCGCGACAGGAGAAATGCTCTAGGGAATATCTGGGTTCGGCCCTTTTGAGGACGGCAAAAATGTGACGAAGCGCTTCCGGCGCGATTTGAAGCGCTCGTCACGTCTCGCCGGGCGATCCGGCGGCCACATGGGATAAGCTGTCATTCCAAGAGATATATGAGCTATCAGGTGGTGCATGCTGAAGGACTCCCGGCGTTTCTGCGCTTCGGCCGTAATCGGCTTCAGTTCGTTGCGGAGATGGCCCGCCGCGGTATCGACGTCAGCACCTTGCGGTTAGGATCGAAACGGATCTATGTGATCAACCACCCTGACCTGATCCGCGACGTGCTCGTAACCCACGAAGCAGGCTTCACGAAGGGCGCGGGATTGCAGGCGATGAAGCCCATTCTCGGCCAAGGCCTGCTGACCAGCGAAGGCGAACATCACACGAGCCAACGCCGCCTGGTGCAGCCGGCGTTCCGGCACGAGCGGATCGCCAGCGCGGCCACCACCGTCGTGCAATGTGCAGCGGCGTTGCGGCAACGATGGGCAGACGGCCAACAGATCGCCATGGATCAGGAGATGATGCAGCTCAGCCTGCGCATCCTCGGGCTTACGCTCTTTGGTGCGGACAGCGACGGCTCCGGCAAAGAAGTGTCGCAGGCGCTCACTCTTGCCTACAGCGTGTTCACAGGCTTCAACCCCCTGATCGCGTTATTTGCTCCCGCGCGCAAGCGCTTCGAACGCAAGGCGGCGATGGTCCGGGGCCAGGTCGATCAGGTTCTCAAGAAGGTGATCGAGGACCATCGCAGGAATCGGGAAGCATATACCGACATTCTCTCCCTGCTGCTGGAATCGTTTGGCGATTCCGTACCTGAAGATCTGTTGCGCGACGAAGTGCTGACCCTCTTTCTGGCAGGGTATGGCACTACCTCGATCGCCCTTACCTGGGCATGGTTCCTGCTCGCGCAGCATCCCGAAGTGGCTCGCAGCATGCGCGCTGAACTGGATGCAGTCCTTGGCGAGAGCCTTCCGGCGTTCGAGCATCTCCCGCGGCTGGAATATACGGGATGGGTCTACCGTGAGGTGCTGCGCCTCTATCCTCCTGCATGGATGATCGCCCGTGAACCCATTGCGCCATACATGTTGGGAGAGATCCAGATCCCTGCAGGCTCCATGATCACGATGAGCAGCTATGCAACCCAACGGGATTCTCGCTTCTGGCAGAAACCCGAGGCCTTTGATCCGGAGCGATGGCAGCCTTCGCGGCAACAGGGCCATCCCCAGTTTGCTTTCTTCCCCTTCGGCGCCGCCTCGCGATCGTGCATGGGCGAACACTTCGCCATCATGCAGGGGGTCCTTGCGCTTGCAACGCTGGCGCAGCAATGGAATCCAGTGCTGCGTGAGGATCAGAACGTGGAGCTGCGGCCACAGATTACCCTGCGACCCAAAGAATCGATACGCTTCACTCTGCAGCGACGTTGATTGACCCTTCCTGTAAGTCCTGCGACCCAGTGAACGAAGTCACTGCACAGGCTTTTCGTTTCCGGGAACAATGCGGGACGTGACCTGTAGCTGATGATAGTTGCGATAGGTGGCGAGGAAGGACCAGACGGTCTTGTGGAAGGTTCCGGCGCCCTGGGTGACCTGCAGGTTGATTGTGGACGGCAGCCAGAAAGTCTCACCATTGAGTGCGACCGGTGCGTAGTCGACGGTGATGACCCGCTGACCCACAACAGCCGATTGATAGAAGTATCCCGGTTGAATCACGTGACGTGGTGTGCGGATCTCCAGATGCGTGATCTCCATCGAGGCAGGATCGATGACGGCGACACCGGTGCTCTTTTCCGAGAGAAGACATTTGGCGGAGTCTTGGGATGTGAAGACTGTAGCGAAACGGACGATGTAGGGCTCCGCCGACCGGCTCTTTTTGCCTCGCTGCAGGGTGTAGTTGAGGCAGGCTGCCTGGTTGACAGAGACGACGGCGAGGCCGCCTTCAAACGCTCCATCAAGCAATGTGGGACTCTCCATGTTGTGTTTCGCCGCCGCCTTCCCGTTCGCACCTTTGATCTCGCGCGATTCGACAAGAGATGTGGTGCCATCAGAATTGGGAGTTCGCTTCAGGCGAAAGATAGCCTCGGTTACGGTGTTCTTGTCTGGAAGACCAGGTTCCACCTTTGAGACCACCTCTTCATCGCAGAAGAGACTGGGGAGCCGAGTGTCGTAGTGGTTCAGATTTGCTTCCAGCCGCTGCAGTATCTCTGCCAGCGTGGCCGTCTTCTGCCCCTGTGCATGTAGCAAGGGCGACATTCCAAGCGATGCGGTAAGCACTACGATCGTGGAGGATGCTCTGGAACTCTTCCGCAATTCGCACCTCCTTCGTTCCATCGATAGTCAGAGGCAATATTTAGATTGTGTCGAACTTATTGACGGTCGGCGAGGGACAAGGTCACCCCCTCTCATGGGTATCCACTGACGAATATCGCAAACGAGATAGGGAACCGTTGCGTTCGGCGCAACCATTTCGCACCGCAGGTGCGAATGTCTTGCTTAAGGGGATGGCTTTAGCCATCCCGTACCAGGCCGAGAAGGAAAGCGGCTTCAGCCGCTGAGGCCCAGCTACATCGGGCTCCATCCTGTGGAGCCCTAGAGCTTTTTCCTGTAGGTGTAGTCTAGGGCTTGTGCATCTATGGGCGTTTTCCGCAATGAAAACGCCGCTGCACAACCCTTCCGGGATACCCAGCTACAGGGGATCGCTCTAATCRGCACCTGTAAGCTTCAGCCAGCGTCCTCTTTCGAAATACCAAACGATGGATGCTTTCTCTAGAAACGCATCGTCAATTCCCTGATGATCGACCGCGGGCGGCTTCGGTCCTCCGTACGCGCGATAGTGCTCGAGTATGAACTGCCGATCCACGGGCTGAATGGCACGCACGAATATCTGTCGTCCCTGGAAATCTGTTTCAAGATAATTGCGATCTGCCCGCAGTGTGAGACTAGCCGGTGCTTGACTCTCACCCTTCCACTTCCAGTACACGAGGATGCTTGAAACGCCTCTAACGGAGCAAAGCACAGCCCAATCCATCTGGCCTGGTCGCGCAAACTCTCCCTGGATGACATTGCTCGGTTTGTCGGAAGTTTCATCTTGAGGAACAAGACATCCTCGCTGTTTGAGATCAGCGGCAACCCCCGCGGGCAACTCGCGAAATGCTGATGGAGAGATAGATACCTTGCTGCTTCGGGACGCTGGAGCCTTGGCCATGAGTTAGAGCAGAACAAAGAAGAACGACTGTCGCCAGCAAGGAGATACGCATCGTTGTTGCTCCGGTGATCACAATATATACCGGTAGGTACCAACGCCTTCAGCGCCTACCCTGCCTGGGTGCCCCGCCCTCGCAACGCTAGGGCGGGTTAGGAATACCGCAAATTCCTAAGAAAAACTCAAATCGAATTTGTCGATACGCCCTAGTGTCCTGAGTCTGAAGCCCTCGCCGTGAATGTTGTCATCCTGAACGTTCGGGGTCCCCGGCGAACTTGTTCGCTGGGGTGATTAGTGAAGGACTTGCTTTTCAATGCTTCGGACGGCAAAAGCTCTTCATGATCTATGCCACGAACTTTGGGGACAAGACACTAGCAACTAGGAACCAGGAACCAGCAACTAGTCCTACAACTGCGCCCGATACCGTTCAATCGCCAATAGCACCAGTTGCGACCYCGTTCTCACACCAGTCTTCGAAAACAACTGCTGCAGCGTCGCCTTCACCGCACTCTCTGAGATGTTCAGCTCAGCCGCAATCTCCTTATTCGCTAAACCCTGCAGCAGATAACGCAATGTCGTGCGCTCCCTGTCTGTAAATCGCGGAGCATCCTGTGGTGTATTCGCGGCAACGATCGTTTGCAGGTATTGCTGATCGATCAGCACGCGTCCCTGCGAGACCTCGAAGATCGCGCGCTGCAACGACTCCGGCGAATCCTGCTTATGAAAGATTCCCGAGATGCCCAGGCGGATCAGTGTCAGTGCATCGTTGTCCGGAAGCCCGGCAGTCACCAGCAGCACGCGGCCTTCGAACTTCTCGCGTTGCAGCGCCCGCATGAACTCCAGCGCCGTCTGACTGCCGAGGTCGTAGTCCAGGATCAGCACATCCGGCTTCGCTGCGATGATCTGTGGCAGCGCCGTCGATGGCGTGCCGCTGTGTCCCGTGATCTCGAACCTGGTGTCGCTCTCTAGCAGCCGCAGCAGCCCTTCACGGAAGAGTGCATGATCATCCAGAACAAACAGACGGACTGTCTTTGTACCCGTGCTCGAACTCGTACCTGTACTGCTCACTACGCCTCTACCTCCACTTCATTGTGTTCGATGCTTCCTGAAGCGGCAAAGCGCAGAGTCAGCTCGAAGGTCACGCCTGCCGCCGTCGGCACATGATGCAACTCGCCGCCGAAGCTCTTCACCATCGCGCGCGCCACATACAGGCCCAGGCCTGTGCCGCTGGTCGAGGCCGTGCGGAAGGGCTGAAACAGCGCAGAAGGATCGGCAATCGCCGGCCCGTTGTTTGTGATCCGTAGTACCGCACGTCCATTGCGGTCCAGCGCATGGATCGTCAGCCGCGGCTCATCGGTCTCTTCAGCGGCGCGCAACGCATTCTGCGAGAGATTCAGCAGCACCTGCAGCAGGCCATCGCGCTCGGCCTGCACCAGAGGGAAGCTCGCCGGTACATGCCACTCCAGCTGGCCGCCAATCTCCTCCCAATCCTGCCCGATGATCACACGCAACTCATCTGCCAGCGCCGACAACTGCACAGGTGGATGCTGCATCCGCGCCTGGTTCCGTAGATCGAACGAGGCCATGTTGCTCAACCCGGAGACCAGGTTCTTCAGCGCCTCGAAGTCTGGATCTTTCGAGAGATGTCCGTGCCGTTCCAGGTTTGACGACACCACTGCGATCGCCGAACACAGGTTGCGGATCTCATGCGATACCGCACCTGCCAGCACGCGGTTATGCTGGGTCAACTGCTCGAAGTGCGCATGCTCGCGCTCGCGTACATCGTTGGACGTATCGACGAGGATCGCCGCCAGCCTCCGCTGCTCTCCATCGCCGTAGATAGAGAACCACGCGCTCGCTGGAAAATGGGTCCCATCGGCGCGGCTTGCCCAGGTGCTCGTGCTGGTGCGAATGCGTCCCAGGTCCGCCGGCAGCCGCAGGGCATCATCGAAGAAGGTCACAAAGTCGCRGATCGGCCGCTGCAGCAGCGACTGCTCGTCACGCAGCTCGAACATCGTATGGGCTGCCCGGTTCGCAGCAAGTATGCGTCCATCGGCTGCGACTGTCAGGATCGTGGCCGGCGAGCTTTCGGCCATCAGCCGTAGTTGCTCCTCTGCTCTGCGTCGCAGCTTCTGCTCAAACCGCACGCGCGCGTAGTGCAGCAACACCACCCGCCGCGAGTCATTGATCTGGTAGATCAACAGACCGCAGCCGGTGTATGCAAGCGTCGCCATGGCGAAACGCAGCAGGTGCTCGACCTGGGTCTCATCGGCAGTAAACAGGCCGCGCGTGTAGGCGCAGAAGACGGACGCTACCACAATCTGCCATCGCGTCAGGACGGTGGAAGCAACCACCACCGGAAAGATATAGAGGATGCCCAGCGAGAAGTCGAAGTCGTAGATCCACTCCAGCAGCGCCAGCACGGCAACCATCGTTACGGCCAGCGTCAGCATGTGTTTCCGGCTCGACGCGAAACGGCGCACCCGGTTATTGATCCGGATACGGCGGCGTCTGCGTCGGCGTGCTGCTGCGGTAGGCATTCCCTTTATTAGACGCCACCATATCGCTCGATGCACCTAGGCATGCCATCAAATTCCCGATGTCAGGAATCTGATGGCACGCCCTACCTATCCGAAAGATAGCCTCGTCACCCATCCTCCGGCAGCGGCAAAAGACCCATGGAACGATAGGCCGGGATAGTCCGCGATCTCGCGTCCAATCGAATGCAACGAGAGAGGAACCGCATCCTTCCATGATTGTCCGTGACCGACTTCCGCTGAAACGTATCTGGCCGCAGGCCTGGCGCCGCCTGCTCATCCTTCTGTTCTTCGACTGCACCGT
>NZ_JBFRCY010000165.1:0-10857 GCF_052113305.1 Terriglobus sp. YAF25 | reverse complement strand
AAGCGAGAGAGAGGCGCGGCTTTAGCCGCTGAGGTACATACCGTCAAGCCCAACCACAGACATCACCGATAAACCAAACACCCACGCGCTTCCAGATCACTCAACCAGGCAGGTTCTTCAAACGTCACCCATCGCATGTCCAGCTTTTCCAATTTAGGAAGTTGTGCAATCGCATCCGGCAGAGCTTCAATCGGATTCCCGCGAAGATCGATCTGCCGCAGCTCTGACAAGCCCGCAATCTCTCCCGGAAGCGTGCGCAGCCGATTGTTCCTCAGATGAAGCTCCCGCAGCCGCGACATCCTGCCAATCGATGCCGGGAGCTTCGAGATCTGATTGTCTGTCACTCGCAGTTCCAGCAGACCCGACATCTGACAGACGCTCTCTGGAAACACAGTGAACTGATTCTCGCTGATGTTCAGATAACGCACCCGGGTAAGTCCGGCGATCGAAGACGGCAGCGACGTCAGCCGGTTGTCGTGAAGATAGAGAAAATCGGAGAGCTCGGTAAGGTCTCCGATCTCTTTCGGTAGCGATGCAAGCTGGTTGTGCCCAAGATCCAACGTTCGCAGCCGCTGCATGCCGCCGATGCGTGACGAGATCTCCGTCAGCTCGTTGTCGGCCAGAATCAACACGGTAGTGTCCGTCTGTTCCCATATGTCTACCGGGACCGTGCCAAGATGCTGCTTCCAGAGATTGATCGTGATGTCTGCGGGCATAACGAAATCTTAAACTCACCGCAGCGAGACGCGCTCCACATGCCAGACAAACTCGGTAATCTGCRCGGCAAGCTGCAGCCGCAGTCCCGGTGGAAGGTTATGCCCCATGCCTTCGATCAGTACGAGCTTTGACCCAGAGATCGCATCGGCGGTGGCGCGTCCTCCACTGACGTCGCACATGCGGTCAGCCAGGCCGTGAATCACCATCGTTGGAACTTGCAGTTGCCGCAGCCGCTCTGTCCTGTCTCCCGAGGCAACGGTCGCAATTGCCTGACGAGCCGCGGCAACACGATCGTGCGACCGGTCATACGCACGGCCTGCGCGTTCTGCCACCTCGTCTTCGTCGGCCGGATATCCCGGCGAGCCGACGATGCGCATCGCCCGCAGAYACTGCTCGATGGCCTGCTCGCGCGTCTCCGCAGGAGCGCCGGAGAACAGCTCCCGCAGTACCTCCGGAGAGGGCTGGCCCACGGCCATGTTGCCGGTCGTCGACATCATCGAACACAACGAGCGGACACGCTGGGGATGCTCGATCGCCATCGTCTGCGCGATCTGCCCGCCCATCGACGCGCCCACGACATGAGCCTCGCCGATACCCAGTGCGTCGAGCAATCCCACCGCGTCGGCCGCCATATCGGAGAGTGTGTAGGACACCGACGACAGATCTCCGGCAAGTGCGGCGGGAAGGTTGGGAAACGGCGCATCGCTGAGGTGGGTCGATAGTCCGGCATCGCGGTTGTCGAAACGGATCACCTGCAGCCCGCAATCGATCAGCGTATTGCAGAGGGTGTCCGGCCAGTGGATGGACTGTGCCGCAACTCCCATGATCAGCAGCACCGCGGGCGCCAGCGGATCGCCGAGACGCTGGTAGGAGATATCGATGCCCGCCGGGCCAACCTTCTTTACGATTGCATCGACCGTGGAAGCCTCGAACCTGTTCGCTGAAACTAACACGTTTGTTCCCTCCCGTTTGGGCGGTGAAGGACGCACGCTCCTCCTCCAGCCCGAGGGTTGAACGTATCCGGAAACAAGGCCGAAAAACAGTCTGTTTCTGAAAAGGCAGGCTTGCTATCCTAAGAATGGGAAGAGCCTTCGGTTTTCCTGGATAAACCGTACCCGGCAACGCCGGCGTAACCCACCCCCGGATATCAAATTTGCATCATGAGGCCACGGGCTGAAGAGATCCGGCGTCTAACTTTTAAGGGGAAGACGGCTCGGCATGGACACAAGCCACTGTCTGCCTGTCCGCATGCATCCAGAGACCACCGCCGGATGGCGCCGACGCCGTGTGTCGGCAACCTCTCGTCGCCTGAGTCTGCGAGCCGCAAACCCGTGAGGGGGAAAATCACATGGCAAACGTTGATACCGCTCAAGCTAAAGATGGCCGTTCCAGCCATCTGGCCACGAAGATTCTCGTCGATGGCGGCGACCCGGCAGAGACGATGCGGGTCAAGGAGGCGCTCGGATACGTCGACGGCCAGACCACTAATCCATCCCTGATCGCCAAGAACCCCGAAGTGAAAAAGCGGGTCGAGTCCGGCCGCTCGCTCTCGGAAGCCGAGGAGAGCGCCGCCTACCGCAAGATCGTGCAGGAGATCTCGCCTCTGGTCGGCAGCGCGGGCGTCTCGATCGAGGTCTTCGCCGACTTCGACACCACCGCCGACCAGATGCTGAAGCAGGGCCAGGAGATGTTTACCTGGATTCCGAACGCCTACATCAAATATCCCTGCACCCCGGAAGGTCTGAAGGCTGCGCAGCGGTCCGTCGCCCAGGGGATGCGCGTGAACATCACCCTGTGCTTCTCACAGGAGCAGGCCGCGGCGGTTTACGCGGCAACGAAAGGAACAAAGGCGCCGGCGTATGTTTCACCCTTCGTCGGACGCCTCGACGACATAGGATGGAACGGCATGGAGCTATTGGCGAACATCAAGCGCATGTTCACCTCGGGCGACGGCCACACTCTGATCCTCGGCGCAAGTATTCGCAGTATCCCGCACCTGATGCGTTGCTTCCAGATTGGCGTTGACCTCGTGACCGTTCCAGCAAAGGTGATTCTGGAATGGGTTGCGGCTGGTCGGCCCATGCCGGATGAAAACTTCCGCTACGAGTTCAACGGCAAGCCGATGGAGTATCGCCAGATCGATCTGAACCAGCCCTGGCAAAACTTCAATATCAAACACGAGCTCACAGACAAAGGCATCCGCAAGTTCGTCGAAGACTACCGCTCGACATTGCGGAAAGCGTCGTAACGAGAAGGCTTCAATATCCGTTCAGACCTACTTAGACCTACCAATACACTGGGTGCCCCATTCACGCGTAGCGTGAGTGGGACATCCGAGCAACGCTCGGATATACCGATCCTCTAACTAATGGGTTGTTCATCGCTTCAATACACCCACGACTTCGTATCGGCATCCTTCGGCGCGGTCTCCAGCATGTGACGGGTCATCAGCGGCAGTACACGCTGGTTCATATCCGCACCCTGACTCTCATCCCACTCCGGCAACGCACCTGTATAGCAGTGCGGCTTGCGCGGACCGAAATCAAACGTTGCATCCGAATGCGGATTGCGCGTGCCCTTCAGATCGGCCTCCAGCAGATAGACAGCGTTATTCAGATAGTAAGTATCGGAGTCGCCGACGGCGATGTGCAGCTTGCCTTCGAGCTTCGGCCCTAGCGTCGTCCAGTCGCGCATCAGAATGGCGTCCAGATCGTAATGATCGCGCCAGTACTTCACCACCTCTTTGTCAATGGCGCCGGTGTCCTTGTCATAGATCGGCGTGGGATAACCATCCGCGCCCTGCGGCGAGAAAACAGCCTGCCAGATGTCATACTGTTCGCCCGATCGGCCATGCGATCCAAGAGCGAGCTCGTAGTGATTCACCTGTGCCATCTGGGCCGTGATGTGCGAGTCGCCGCGCCGATCGGAGGGAATGTCGATGGTCTCAAAGGGACCAGAGCGCGTGTAGGCATTGGTGTCCGTATAAAGGTCCGCGCCCTGGTAAGGTCCACGCCTGGTAAAAGGCATACTGCCACTTCGCGCGGCTGGCCTCGCGTCCCTGCAGGTCCGCAGGGGGCGGCGTCTCACGCCAGCCGATGGCGCTGAAGTTGGGATGAAAGTGATCCTGATAGACGACCGTGGGATAATGCGCGTCAGGATGACTGTCGAAGCCTTCCGGCAGAAGCACAATGGCAGAGACGAACATCTCACGTCCCCAGAACTTCGAGAGCAGCTCACTACGAATACGCACGTGACGGATGTACTTCGTATCGGGCGCAGGCGTAGGCGGTTCGGGAATGGTTGTGTCCGCCGTAATCGTTAGCGCCGCATCCTTCGCAAAGGTCAGCTTGACCGGCTTGCTCATCGGGTTGCCGAGCTTAGTATTCCAGTGCTGCCCCTCGCCTTTGTCAGGCGGCAACAGGACGGCCTTGCCATTGGCAAGATGGAACTCCTCATACCGATTGAAGACAGCCTGCACCGTGTACTCGCCGGCAGGCAGATCGGCGAGATGCCGAATGGGATAGCCATACGCACTGGCGTCATCGAGCACGATCGGCGTGCCCGGCGCAGCCCCGGTGACATCCATGCCGAAGACCTGCTGCGACTCATACGACTCATCAATCAGATTGCGCGGTTCTCCCGTGGCTGCCTTCGAGATGGCAACAAGAACACGCCCTGTCAGCGGAGCACTACCAGCAGCCGCCGGCGTAACCGTGATCTCGATGCGTGGACCTGCAGTATGTTTTACAGGGGCGGCGAAGGCGAAGGAAGTGGCAAAGAAAGCGCAGAAAAGAGCAGCATGTCGCATGTGCAAGCTATGGTATCGCGGACTCTACTTTTCCCGTATTTTTGTCATTCCGCAGGATCAGAAGGTGACCGTCGGTCTAAGCGCTGAAGGCGCGTTCTATACCAGCCTGGGGCAACTCCCCAGGTCGCAGATAGCCAGAAAGGCAAAGGGCTGAAGGCCCGCTCTATAAAACGGTACTCCATGCCGGGAGTGATTTTGTTACGCCGCACCGTTTGCTTTTTCATCTTTCTGGCCGGGTGCCCCACATACGCGAAGCTTATGTGGGTGTATCGCGCCACCGTTATCGGATAAGCTCAAACATCATACGTATCGCACGAGGCGACCTTGGAAGATCACTCGCACCTGAAAGCCAGGCTCAACACCTGGCAGCTTTGGGGAATCGCTGTCGGCCTTGTCATCTCCGGCGAATACTTCGGCTGGAGCTACGGCTGGGCCAGCGCCGGCACACTCGRCTTTCTTCTGGTCACCATCCTGGTGGCAACGATGTATGCGGCCTTCATCTTCAGCTTCACCGAGCTCACCACCGCGATCCCACACGCCGGCGGACCGTTCGCCTACGCACAGCGCGCCTTCGGAGACACCGGTGGCTACATCGCCGCTGCGGCCACGCTCGTCGAGTTCGTCTTCGCCCCGCCTGCTATCGCGCTGGCCATCGGAGCGTATCTTCATGTGCAGTTCCCCGGCCTCGCTCCCAAGCACGCTGCTGTCCTCGCCTACCTGCTCTTCATGGCGATCAACATCCTCGGCGTGCACGTTGCAGCCAGCTTTGAGCTGATGGTGACAGTGCTCGCGATTGTGGAGCTGTTGGTATTTATGGCTGTGGTTGCGCCCGGCTTCCGGCTGACGAACTTCCTCGCCCATGGATGGGCAGGCCACGATCACCTCTCAGCGCATACGGCGGTCGGCATGTTCGCAGCAGTGCCGTTCGCCATCTGGTTCTTTCTCGCCATTGAAGGTGTAGCAATGGCGGCAGAAGAGGTGAAGCGCCCGGCGCGTTCCATTCCTATCGCTTACATCGGCGGCATCATCACGCTTCTGATTCTTGCCCTGGGCGTGATGGTCTTTGCCGGTGGAGTCGGCGACTGGAGCGTGCTGGCCAATATCAACGACCCGCTACCGCAGGCGATGAAGATTGTGGTGGGCGGCAGCAGTGGATGGCTGCACATGCTGGTCTGGCTCGGCCTCTTTGGTTTGGTGGCCTCGCTGCACGGTATCGTCTTTGGCTACTCGCGGCAGATCTTCGCCCTGGCACGCGCCGGCTATCTTCCATCATTCCTCGGCAAGATCCATCCGCGCTTCCGCACACCCCACATTGCCATCCTCGCCGGCGGGGTGGTGGGCATCGCAGCCATCTATAGTGACAATTGGATTCAGTTCGGTGGCCAGCCGCTTACCGCCAACATCGTCACCATGTCGGTGCTGGGAGCGCTGGTGATGTACATCGTCAGCATGCTGGCACTCTTCCGCCTGCGAAAGAGCGAGCCCGCGATGGCCCGCCCCTTCCGCGCTCCGCTGTATCCGCTGCTGCCCATCTGGACTCTGATCGCAGCCGGCATCTGCCTGGCCAGCCTGGTCTACTACAACCGCCTGATCGCGATGCTCTTCGCAGGCCTGTTGGTCGCAGGCTACCTCGGCCTGCGCCTGGGTTGGTCGAGACGGCAGAAGCGCGAGAGCCGCGACCGCGTCATGCAGGAGAGGTGATGCTCGATCAAAAAGGCGATTTAAAGCGCTGAAGGCGCGCTCTATACCAGCCTGGGGCAACGCCCAGGTTTCAGTGTCCACAAGATGTTAAAGGGCTGAAGGCCCGCTCCATATAACAGCCTTCAATCCGACCGCATCGTTTCGATAGGCATACAACGGTTTCACGAACCGTTTCCTTTGTGACGATTGGTGATTATAGGTCGGGCCTTCAGCCCTCTTACCGTTTCGCTATTCGCGTACCTGGGGCTACGCCCCAGGCTGGTATAGAACGCGCCTTCAGCGCTCTTTATTCTCCTTGCGCTACTTCATCGAATCCGCATTCACCAGGTGAACTCCATTGAAATAAGCAACGCACCCGTCAATGCCGGTCGGACGCCAGCTCGTTCCGTCGGTAAAACGGATCTCCGTAATCTCAGCCGTACGTAACGACATAATGCCAGAAACCGAGAGATCGCTCTGCGTGAATCCATTCGATCCTGCGCGTGACTCAATGTGGAAGGTGCGCTCTTGCTTCTCTTCCGGACCTTTCCCGGTCTTAAGATACAGATGCGATTGCGTCACACCGCGAATCGTAACGGTCGCGCTGTCGATGGTGCGGCTATCTCTCATGCCGAACTGCAGCGAGACAGTCCGCACCGGCGTGGAGCTTCCGTCCGCCGCGAGTGTCATGAGTGGAGCGGCATTGGCCTGCGCTCCAAAGACAACCGGACAGATCGGATTGAGTGTGTGCCACCGCCGTGGATTGAACTGTAGCTCGGGTCCATGTGGCTGCTGTGCGTATGTAACCGATGGAAGCAGAGCCGTAAGTATGGAAAGGATGGCGATCTTCATCATGAGCTCCTATTTCGCCGTAACTTCAAGCTGTGCCGGTTTGGCCGTGCCTCTGACCGCCGGATCGTAGTACTCGTACACATGCGACGCAAAGCTGGCGGCGCGAATGGGATACTTCGCACGCAGCCGGAACTTCAGCGTCATCGTCTCGCCTGCGCCGATGGCGTTGAAGTAGAGAATCGCCTGGGTGGCCGTAAGGCTGAACTTCTCCAGCCGTCCGGTCGGTTTGTTCGCGGTCTTCTCCACCATCTGCTGCAGATCCTCGCTCTGCAGATCGAAGCCCGGAGGAATCCCAAGATCGACCATCACCATGTTGGCCCGTTTGTCGAGATTGCTGTGCACTGTGGCGGTTGCCGTCACGACATCGTTTTGTGCCAGATGCGTGCGGTCATACGCTACATCAATGGAGAGCGCAGGCGCGTCTTTCTTCACCGGCCAGGGTGTGAAGTAACGGCCGGCGATCTGGTAGGCCATGCTGCCTGAGCCGGTGAAGCGCAGCTCCACCGCATTCTCGGCGCCTGTTCCTGGCTGTGGTAGGACAAACTGATGGAGCAGATCATTGTTTCCGGCATCGAGGTTCAGAGTCTGCACGGCCTCACCGTTCAGCAGCACCTGTACCTTGCCGCTTGCGTCTCCTGCACTTCCTTCAGAGGCCAGCAGCAAAGCGCGCAACGCCATGATGGTGGCCTGGGTTGAGCCCCAGTTACCGTAGCTGTTCTTCTTGCTGAGGATCCATGCCAGCGCGCGGCGTGCAATCTCGGGATACTGCCCGGAGTGAAGCAGCGCCTGTACAGCCAGGCCTGTGGTCTCCACCGCGGCGGAGTCGCCGGTTGCGTAGAGCCCTGTTTCAGCGCTGCTCCACCATGCCTGCTCTCCCTTTTCGGTACGCGCATCCGCCAGCCGTTGCAGGACGCGGCGTGTCAGCTCTGAGTGCTTGTCCTCGCTTACGGCAAAGTTGGCAAGCACCGCCAGTGTGTATGCATCGGTCTTATTTGAGGTCACGCTATCCAGATTCGAGACGATGTAGCCTTTCGCTTTCTCGACAGCGGCATGCTGTTCGCTATCTCCTTCCAGTGCCCAGGCAAGATAGGCGGTAATGCGCAATGCATCTGAGTTGTAACGGTTGGTCGCGCCTTCGTTGATGAACTGAGTATCGGGCTTCCAGCTTCCGTCACGCTGCTGTTGTGCCGCAAGCCACGCCCCCGTGCGCTCAAGCACGCGCGGATCGACATCGTAAACATGCGACATATCGCGGAATTCCATCAGGCCGTATGCCGTCAGGATCTTGTTGGCCGGTGTATTGCCGAACCACGAGAATCCTCCTCCCGGTACCTCGAAGGTGAGCAGACGCTGGTATCCGTTGGCGATGTACCCTTCAGCCTTTGCATGGACTTCGGGTGTCAGCTTTTTGGTGTGCTTCATGTAATCCAGCGCCAGTACGTTCGGATAGGTGCTCGATGAGGTCTGCTCGAAGCAGCCCCCCGGCATCTGGAGAATGCCGTCCATGCCTTCAATCACCTGGCTGAGCGGGCCTGGATACAGCCGTACGAAGAGCTTGCTGGCGTCGGGAAGTGCATTCTGCGGGAAACGCACGCTATGTTGCGCGGTCGACTCCAGGCGTCCGTTGAAGACTACCTCCTGTTGCTGTCCGTTCGGCACAACCTCAATCTCACGGACGACCGTGTCCTTGCGATCTGACTCACCCTGCAGATGAGCGGCAAGGGTCAACTTGAACTTCCCCAGACGCTTCACCCGCAGCGTGAACTGTTCGCCGCCGACTTTGCCCGCATCGATACTGACGTGCTTCTCCGCGTTGTCATCGACGAGATCGAACCAGTCCTCCTGCTGTAGTGAGAGCGTTACCTCGCCCCGGCCCGAGGTGTAGTTGTAGACAGCGACGGGAATCGAGACGCAGTCGCCCTGTGTCAACGTGACCGGAAGATCGAGGTCCACGAAGAAGTCCTGAAAGACCTTCAGGCTGGAGACGCCACTGCCCAGCGTTCCTGCCTTGGTAGAAGCAAACATCGCCATGCGCCATGTCGTAATGGAGTCGGCAATCGGAATGCCGATACTGGCGTTGCCATGACCATCGGTAATGATCTCCGGATTGATATACAACGCCTCCGGGAAGTAAGAGCGCACATGATCGGCGTTGCCTTCGGACGCAGGAGCCTTCGCGCTACTGTCCGCATGGGCCAATGCGGCCCCGGCCCTCGGAGCCATCCGTGCCAGATTTCCGAATTCACGCCCATTGACAACCTGCACCATCTCAGCGCTCTGTGTCATCACCACAGGCGCTGCCGCCGTGGCGACCTCCACGCTCTGCGTGACGAAACCAACTGCAAGCGTGCAGGTGACGATCGCACGGTCCTGCGGCCGCAAGGTCACTTCATCGGCGGCGGAGGCAAACCCCGAAGCCGAGATCTTGAGCCGGTAACGACCGCTGGTAAGCGCAGCGAAGCGGAACGAGCCGTCCTTGGTGGAGGTGCCGCGCCATGTGCCGGCTGCGTCGATGCGGTGCAATTGAAGAGAGGCGTTGGGAATGACGGCGCCGCTGGCATCAGTGATGACGCCGGTGATCTCGCTGCGTCCGTTCAGCGGCCCACGATCATGTTCCAACCGCCATTCCATAGCGCCGGGTCTTTGCTCAGAAAAGGTATCGCCTGAGCCGCTGACCATCGTTATAAGGTCATCCTGCGTCCCGAACCTGTGATCGGGGCCTGCGCTTCGGATGTTATAGAAGCGAAGCAATGAATTCTGGCGCCGCGTCGTTTGCCAGACAGGCTCGACACGAAGCGATACTCCCCAGGCATCGTGCGGCTTACTGCCTTCGTCTTCTTTGACCAGGGCAAAACGTTTAGGAAGATCCTGTATGTGACCGTCCTCTTGAGGCAGTTGCTGCAGAAGAAGCTGAACGTGCTCGGTGTACGCCGCCTGATAACGGTCATGGAAGGCGAAGGTTTGTGCCAACGGCAGCGCCTGGATTGCCTCTGTTCGAACCGCGTGCTCGCGCACATCCTCCGCTGCGGAGAACAGAACCCGCGCGGCGCGGTCATGTGCATCCTGCTGGGACGCGTCCGCTGGAACGACGGCATCGTTCATGGAAAGGGAGTGGATCTCAAAGCGCGGCTTCAACAGCTCCTCTTCCAGGTAGAAGAAGACTTTGGCAAATCCAGGCTGTTTCTCCGCCAGCGCAAAGACAGCTTCGTCTACGATTTCAAGTCCGAGCGCCGCCTGCACGCCTTCGCCCTTCTCATTGGTGACATGGAAGCGCACACGCGCTTCTGAACCCGGCAGATAGCTGGCTGCATCGGCTGTGGCCTGAATGTGCAGCTCATCCGCAGGCTGCACGAAGATCATGCGATGATCTGCCACGGTCTGTGCATCGCCGCCGAAGATGTACGTATGCATACTCAACGTACCCGCCATCTGTGGCGTGGCACGGAGCGAAAGTTCCGCGCGGCCGTGGACGATGTCGACGTCGCGTGTCTGGATGGTCTGCCCATCCTTCACAATGTCGATGTAAGCAGTGCCGCTCTGCCGCGTGCTGAAGACCGTCGCTCGTATCAAATCGCCAGGCTTATAGACACCATGGGCGACGCGCAGCAGGACCTGGTCCTCACCGTACCGCGTATTGAGGTTGATCGTATTTGTGGACCGGTTACCGTGATGATCGTCCGCATCGACGTGCAGCTTCATCTCCACACCGCCACCGTACCGCGTATTGAGGTTGATCGTATTTGTGGACCGGTTACCGTGATGATCGTCCGCATCGACGTGCAGCTTCATCTCCACACCGC
>NZ_JBFRCY010000164.1:0-7070 GCF_052113305.1 Terriglobus sp. YAF25 | reverse complement strand
AGCGGATTGCGTTCGAAGAGGTAGCGGAACTTCTCGCGGTTATTCCGAAGGTTCTCTTCGGAGTGACCCAGCTTTACGGATTTTTCCGCCAGCATATCCCGCAGCCGCTCCATCTCGAGCCGGCTGTGTTTCAAAGAGATTTCCAGCTCTTTACGTGCGGAGAGATCCGTAATGGAGGCCAGGAACGGATCACCGGAAGCACCGTCTAGCATCCCTAGCCGCACCTCCACTGGAATCGCCGTACCGTGTCTGGAGACGGCCGTGAACTCCGCATGGCTCTTCGCGGCTTCAGCGTGTCCGCGTCTGCGAAATTCGGGAAGAAGCGTTTCGATCTCTTTGCCGATCAGCTCATCAGCTGAATAGTCAAAAAAAGCCTCTGCCCCACCGCTGGCTGCGAGGATCAGACCATTCCGGTCGAATAGCAGGAGCACACCAGGTAGCGCCCTGACCATGGCTCGGAGCGAAAAATCCGCCCCCCATGACAATTCGCTGACAGGAGGCATCGGCACCATGGCACCATTGTCAGGAACAATAGAGGGTCCGGGGAGGGGCCGTCCTGTGTGGATTGTGAAGCATTCCCGTTTTGGTACGAGTACCTAACTTGGAGTCACCGCTTAAGGGGTGGATAAGGTTCCTTAAGTAATCTGCCGTGCTAAAACCAAAGCACTATATCAGTCCTTTTTTTCGTTCGCCAGCGCCAGCGGTTTGCCTTCGCTGACGTAGTTTCGATTCCAGCTTGGGATCTCCACCGTATAACTTCCAGGCTTCGTAATGATGGCCTGACAGCCAAGACGGGAGTTTAGTTGTGGCCCAGCAGCCTGGTCGATGCGGTCCAGTTCATCATCCTCGGGTTCAGAGAGACCCGCCGCCCCTTCCTTCACATAGACATGGCAGGTGGTGCAGGCGCAGGAGCCTCCGCAGGCGTGGTCCAGAAAGATGTGATAGTTCTCAGCCACATCCAGGAAGCTCATCGGCTTGCCGTGGTGATCGTAGGGCATGGTGCCGAACTTGAACTCCACCGTCTTGCCCTCGGGCAAAAACGTTACGCGCACCATGTCAGCAGCGGGAGGCTTGCTGAGGTCAACCTCGGGAAGATTTGTGGTATCTGACATATCTTTTAGTCCTTCTTTTCTTCGGGCTTCGCTTCGCTGATCTGTGCGGGTGCGAAGGGGTGCGGCGCTGTGGGGCCCTCTCCCATTTTCTCACCCGCGGCATCCATGGTTTGTCCCGTGAGCGCTCCGGCAACGGCGGAGTCCATCATTAGCTCCGCGAAGCGCCGAGTGGCTTTATCCAGGCCGTCGATTGCCGTGCGAATGATCTTGTAGTCTCCGCCCTTCAGCGAGGCGTCGAGTTCGACTTCGGCGATCTTGATAGCGGCGAGTTCGTCGGCATTCAACTGCTGCCAGGCAAAATGCTTCTTACCCTTTTCGACCGCGTCGATGATCGTGGCGGCTTCGTTCCTTGCTTCGATCAACTGGCGTTCGGCGAGGTCGGCTTCCGCATTGTCGAAGCTCGAGAGAATCATCTCTTCCACCTGCTCGTCGGTGAGGCCGTAGGTCGGCTTCACCTCGATCTCCGCCTCTTTGCCGCTGCGCTGTTCGCGAGCGCTGACGTGCAGAATGCCGTTGGCGTCGATAAGGAACTTCACCTCGATGCGCGGCATACCGGCGGTCATGGGAGGAATTCCCTTGAGGTCGAAGCGGGCCAGGGAACGGCAGTCCTTCGCCAGCTCACGCTCGCCCTGCACCACGTGGATGGCGACATTGGTCTGTCCGTCGACACCGGTGGTGAAGTGCTCGGTCGCGCTTGCCGGAATGGTGGAGTTGCGCTGAATGATCTTAGCGACGACACCGCCAAGCGCTTCAATGCCGAGCGAGAGCGGAGTGACGTCAAGCAGCAGCAGGTCTTCGGTTGCGGCCGAGCCGCCGGCAAGGATGTCGGCCTGTACGGCAGCGCCAAGAGCCACGACCTCATCGGGATTGAGCTCGGTGTGAGCCTTCCTGCCACGAGCGCYCAGCCCAAAGAGCGTGTCTACCAGAGCGCGTACTGCAGGAATGCGGGTGGAACCACCGACGAGGACGACTTCGTTGATCTGATCCGGTTGCAGAGCGGCGTCTTTGAGGGCCTGCTTTACCGGACCAGCGGTGCGCGCGATGACATCGACGATCAGGCTTTCAAACTGGTCGCGTGTGATCGTGCGCTGGTACTTGCGGCCGCCGGGCAGGGCGGCGTCAATCCGCGTCTCCTGTTCCGAGGAGAGAGCGATCTTGGCGTCGATCACAGCTTTGCGTACAGCCTGCACGGTCTGCGGATTGGCGGCGAGCGCGGGGTCGATCTCGTTGGCGATCTCATCGAGCGCAATCGCCAGCAGCAGGTGGTCGATATCGTCACCACCGAGGTGCGTGTCTCCGTTGGTGGAGATAACCTCGAAGATGCCTTCGTGCAGTTTGAGGATGGAGACGTCGAAGGTTCCGCCGCCGAGGTCGTAGACGGCGACAATGCCTTCCTTCGCGCGGTCGAGGCCATAGGCCAGAGCGGCTGCCGTGGGTTCGTTGACCAGGCGCAGCACCTCAAGGCCGGCGATGCGGCCGGCGTCYTTGGTGGCCTGCCGCTGCGCGTCGTTGAAGTACGCGGGAACGGTGATGACAGCCTTGGTGACTGCCTGGCCAAAGAAGCGCTCGGCGTTCCTCTTCAACTGGCCCAGAACCAGAGCGGAGATCTCCGGTGGCGTCATCTCGCGGTCGCCAACTTTGAGCCGCAACACTTCACCGGCTTTGGAGGCGATCTGAAAAGGGAAGAGCTTTAACTCATCCCGAACATCTTCCAAACCACGCCCCATCAGGCGCTTGGCGGAGTAGACAGCGCTGCCCGGATGGCTCAGCAAGGTGGCGCGCGCCGGATTGCCCACGATCGCGCCTTCGCCGGTGAACGCAACCACCGAGGGGACAAGGTTCGATCCGTCTTCGCCCGGAATGACCACCGGCTTTTCACCTTCCATAAAGGCGACGAGGGAGTTCGTTGTACCGAGGTCGATACCGACCACGCGGCCCGCGGGCTGAATGCTCTCAATCTGTAAAAGATCTGCCATAAACAAGGGTCCACTGGCGGCTGAAAGCCGCAGAGGCGCAACATACTATTGTCGCATTCTTCTGATGACGGCACAGCAAAGGCGATGCGCGGTCTAGGGCATTTTCCCTGTTGCTGGGTATCCCCGAAGAGCGCGTGCAGCGGCGTTTTCATTGCGGCAAACGCCCATAGATGTGGAATCCTTCATTACACCTACAGGGAAAATGGTCTACCTCGAATACAAGCCGAAGGCGCCGCTCGCGCGATGGGTGAAGACGCTCTGGTACGTCCGTACACCCGGCATGGTGAGCACCGTGCAGCGCGTCCTGCCGAATGGTGACACGCAGATCGTCATCAACCTGGCGCACGCGCACTGTCATGGAGTTCTTCGTTCCGGAGAGCGATTCCTGCAGGCCCCATCGCTTCTGGTTGGGCTGCAGCATGGGTACCAGACCATCGACCTCGCGGACACCGAAGAGATGGTCGGCGTGGTCTTTGCTCCCGGCGGGCAGCGGCGTTTCTTCGCGGAGCCGGCGGCGCAGCTTTGCGGCCAAGAGACGGATCTGGAATCGCTGCTCGGTAAGGATGCCGCAACCCTCCGTGAGCGCCTGATGGACGTCTCCGGTCCGGAGTTGAAGTTTGCCGTGCTCGAATCGTTCTTGCGCGGCAGGCTGGGAGCCGCACCCCTGCACCCGGCGGTACGTTCCATGTTGCTGGAGATCCGGCGGCATGCGACGGCGTGCTCGTTGGCAGATGCGAGCAAGGCAACGGGCCTCAGCGATCGCAGAGTGCGCGATCTGTTTCGCGAGGAGATCGGTGTGTCTCCGAAGTCGTTTCTGCGGATCCTGCGGTTTCAGCGGGCGGTGCAGCAGTTACATCAGGGGACAGAGCAACCGTGGGCAGAGTTGGCGCTGGAGTGCGGATACTACGATCAGTCGCACTTTGCGAATGAGTTTTATGAGTTCTCAGGCATCAGTCCGACGGCCTATTCCCGTCTTGAGCGGCCATGGGCGAACCATCTCGTGTTGTAAAGATTTCCGTTTTTTCCAAGAAGCTTGTTGGCAGAGAGAGGAAGATAGGCGCATGAAAACTCCGGCAGCGAACGTTCCCTCAACTGTGATTCCCGGCATGCGGTATCGCGACTGCGTGGCGGCAATCGAATGGCTTTGTACCGCACTCGGCTTTGAAAAGAATGCCGTATACATGAACGCTGATGGTATACGCGTCGACCATGCGCAGCTTACCTTCGGCAACGGCATGATCATGCTGGGCTCGGCGCAGAATGAAACCCCATACACACCGTATGCCGCGACTCCGCAGGAGATTGGCGGACGCGAGACGAGGAGTGTGTCGCTGGTGGTCAGCGACTGCGATGCGGTGTATGCGCTCGCAAAGGCTGCGGGAGCAGAGATGGTCTTCGATCTTGAAGAAAAGTTCTACGGCGGCAAAGGGTTTACGTGCCGCGATCCTGAGGGATATCTGTGGCATGTAGGGACGTATAACCCATGGGCAAAGATGTGAAGCAGGTGGGAGCCGTGGGCTTCAGCCCACGGTTTAGAGCCACATAACAAATGGGCTTTAGCCCTGGGCTCATTTTCTGGAGGACAGAAAGGCCCAGGGCTAAAGCCCATTGATTAGTAAGTCTGAAATCAGCGGGCTGAAGCCCGCTGCTCCCACCTAAGAACATCGTGGTGACTATTCCAACGCTGCGTTGACGTCGCGCACGAGGTTGCGAATGTAGCTGCGGCGATTGAGCAATGCCACTATGCGGTCGCGGGCTTTGGTCTTCGCGGTATCGTCACCTGCATCGACAGCCGCATCCCAGGCTGTCCATAGCGATTCGAGCTCGGTCTGTGCGCTGGCGAGCATGCCTTCGAAGTTCGCCTTTGCGATTTCGAGGTCTTTGCGCAGTTGGGGATCGTCGTCGCCCATCTGTTTGTTCATCTTCATCTCTTCAAGCTGCATGTTGAGCTCGAAGGCTTCTTCGAGAAGCTCCGGCGGAGCCACCTGTTTCTTCTCGGTGCCGGCGGCTCTGGCTGCATCGGTAGCGGCACGTGACTGCTCTTCGAGTTGCACGCCTTCCAATGTCAACAGATATTCCGTACGGGCGATGGGTTCCTTCAACGTGCGATAGGCGTCGTTCAACAACGAGGACTGGCGCAGAGCCTCTTCCTGCTCCGCGACAGGCTTCGCGGCGAAGCGGTCGGGGTGCAGTTTGCGGCTCAGAGTGTAGAACTGCTTCTCCAGGGCGGCGGTGTCGAGATGCAGATGACGGGGAAGACCGAAGAACGCAAAGTAATCACTCATCGATCACCAGTGTATCGGTTAGAGCATTTTTCCTGTTGCTGGTATCCCGAAGGATCGTGCAGCGGCGTTTTCATTGCGGAAAATGCCCATAAATGCACAAGCCCTGCACGACAGCTACAGGAAAAATGCTCTATGCAACAGGCCACGCCGCCATCGCTGTTCTGCCCGCAGCCGGAAGATCATTTCTGCAGTATGGTCATCAGTATCAGTGCTGGTGCATGGGCATCGGTGTCGTTCTATAAATAGGGCATTCAGAAATAAGCCTCAATCAGAACAGGAGAATTCGTCATGGCAAACCTCAGTGGAAGAGCGGCGCTCGTCACCGGCGGCTCACGTGGTATCGGTGCGGCGATCGTCAAGCGCCTCGCCTCCGACGGTGCACAGGTCGCATTTACCTACAGCGCGTCGCCCGATCAGGCACAACAGGTCGTCGATCAGGTTCAGAAGGCCGGAGGGAAAGCCATCGCTATCAAGGCGGATGCGACGGATCRGGCAGCAGTACGCTCGGCCGTGCAGCAGGCGGCAAAGGAGTTCGGCAAGATCGACATCCTGGTCAACAACGCCGGTATCGCCGTCCTGGCGCCTATCGCTGACTTCAGCGAGGCCGACTTTGAGCGCTCGCTCTCGGTAAACGTACGCAGTGTGTTTACAGCCACGCAGGAGGCGGTTCGCAACATGCCTGACGGAGGCCGGATCATCCATATCGGCTCCACCAATGCAGAGCGGATGCCGTTTGCGGGTGGCTCTGTCTATGCCCTGACGAAGGGCGCACTGGCCAGCTTCACGCAGGGACTGGCGCGTGATCTGGGATCGCGCAGCATTACGGTCAACAACATTCAGCCCGGCCCGGTTGATACCGATCTGAATCCAGCGTCCGGACCCTTTGCGGAGACGATGCTGTCATTGTTGGCGCTGAAGCGCTACGGTCATGCCGATGAGATTGCGGGCATGGTGAGTTATCTTGCAGGCCCGGAGGCTGGATACATTACCGGCGCAAGCCTGTTGATCGATGGGGGCTTCGCTGCCTAGAGCATTTTCCTGTAGGTGTAGAGTAGGGCTTCCGCATCTATGGGCGTTTTCCGCAATGAAACGCCGCCGCACGCCCTTCCGGGATACCCAGCAACAGGAAAAATGCTCTGAGGGCTGCATGCAAGAGGCCGGCCACGATGGCCGGCCTCTCGTTGTCTTCTCTAAGAGCTTTTATGCCGTGAACGACGATCCGCAGCCGCAGGATTTCTGCGAGTTGGGATTGATGAAGTTGAAACCCTGGCGCATGAGGGTCTCTTCGAAGTCGAGGATCATGCCGTTCAAGTAGAGGAAGCTCTTGGGATCGACGAAGATGCGGACCCGTTCGCTGTCCTGCTCAAACTCCCACACGCGGTCGCGTTCACGCGGCTTGGTATCGAAGCGGATGGAGTAGCTCAGACCGGAGCAGCCGCCGCCGGTAACGCCCAGCCGCAGACCTCCGTCGGTACCGGAGATGCCTTCCTTGTGCATGGCGGCACGGACGCGGCGGATCGCCTTTTCTGTCACGGAGATGCCGGTGGCTTTTGCATTCAATTCGGGCGCTGCCACCGCCGTCGCCAGCGGCGAGGAGAGCTTCTGCTCCTCGGGCGCCGGGGCGCTCATGGCGTTGCTGGTGGTCGAGCTGATGGAGACAGTGGACATAGATATTTAGATGCGACAGGGAACCCGTC
>NZ_JBFRCY010000163.1:0-16911 GCF_052113305.1 Terriglobus sp. YAF25 | reverse complement strand
GTATGGAAGCGCCAGACCTGCTTCCCGGTCCGGACATCGAAGGCTCGGGGATCACCACTAGGACCTTTGCTGCCAAACTCCTGTGTGGAGGGTGAGATGATTGCGAGATTCTTGTAGATCGCGGCGGGCGATGAGATCGTGTAGAGCGCATCCGGATACTTATCCGCGACCTCATCGCGTAGATTCACCTTCCCATCCTGACCGAAAGCGGGAATAGGAGAGCCAGTCTTTGCGTCGAGCGCATACAGCCGGTCCGCGGTAGCGTAAATGATTCTCGCGCCGAGCGCACCATCCCCAGGCCAATAGGCAACACCTCGATCCCGGAACCTTCTGCGTTGCTTATAGCGACAAGCATCTCGCCCGACATAAGCCTTCTGTCTAAGCAAGGGTGCGGCGTGGGTCGACCTTCCAGACACGCTTCGATCCCGGATCAGCCAGCGGTCCGGCAACTCTTGTTGCCCCCGCCGTCTTACCAAAAATGTCGTGGTCAATCTGATTTATCGCACTGACCTTCGGCAACGGCTGCGGGCTATTGATCGACAACTCCAGCTTGTCCGGGTCGAAGCTCACCTGCACATCGGCCACGACTGAGTTCTTGTCCCAGCCATACTTCGCTCGCCAGTCCGCCAGGCTGAACCACTGTTTCTGTTCGCCCGCAAAGAACCCTTGGAAGTCGTTCGGCAGCGATGCATACACGTTGCCGTCGGCCTCGTTTTTCTCCGTGAGAAACACGATTCCCGACTTGCCCAACGTTGAGAAGATGTTGTTGCTGATCTTGTTCTCTGACGCAAGACCGCTGCCTGCGCGGTCCGGACGAACAATCGCAAAGATGCCCGAGTTGTCGCATTTGCCGATCAGGTTCTGTGCAACAACAATCTTGTCGCTCGCGTTAATGAAGATGCCCGAACCCGCGCATCCACGCTGCCCCGGAGTTCCCGGCTCAGCATTGCGCACGTCCCAGATGATGTTGTTATCAATCTGGTTATGCTGCGGGTTCATCTCCATGTGGATCGCCGCGCTTACYGTCAGCGTGTCGGCAAAGATATTACTCGTGATGCGGCAGTTCACGTCACCGCTGTCCAACCAGATCCCGTTGCCGTGGCGGGTATGACGAATCACATTGCGACGGAACATCATGTTCTGCGCCCGATGAAACTTCGCCGCTGCAGACTCCCACTCACGTTCCGCATCGGCCCAGCAATTCCACTCGAACAAATTGTTATCAATCAGCACGTCGCGCGAACCAATGCCCGCTACGCCTTCAATGCCGTTGTAGCGGAAGGTGTTATTGCGGATGATGTGAGCGCTGTTAGGCTGCTGCGAGCCTGCTGGGGCCAATCCACCAATCTCCAGGCCAATAGCATTCGCCCACTCAAAGGTGTTGTCTTCGAATACCCAGCGTCCTCCACCATTGGTATCCACCATGGCTCCACGCTGCGGCAGAGGGAACCCATTACCGGCATGCGCGAAGGTGATTCCCTTCAAACGGATGTAACTGGTCCCACGGTTCGCGGGGACAAACACCTGTTCGCGAGTCGTGATCTCGATCGTGTGATCAGCCGGTGTCCCGCTCGCCAAACGGATGTGGATCGATTGGCCATTCGCATCGGTGTAGAACCTGTCATCCTTGGTTCCACCAAGCTCCTGCATCATCGGTCCGTTGCGTGTACGCGGCGGCGTCCCGGCCATTGACTGCGGTGCTCCCGGCGGCGGCGGCCCAGGCAGGTTCGGGCTCACCAGCTCACGCTGCAGCTCCACCGGCTCCAATGGCTTGCCGTCCGCAAACACCAGACCACGGCGGCGGAAGTATGGCCCCATGTCCACGGCCTTGGTGTCCAACCAGACGCGGTCGCCGGCAACGCTGGCCAGCGCAAACGGATTGTAGGCATCCGGGAACATCGCTCCCGTTAGCTGGAATCCCCATGTAGGTGCCTGCGGAGGAGGAGGCGTGGCGCCAGGCCGGCCAAAAGCGACCGCCGGGTCCTGCGTCCATCCGTCCTTCACCACCTCTGATCCCTTGATGTAAACCTTCGCTCCGGGAGCAGCCTCGTAGCTGATCATCTTGTCCGGGCTCGTTCCCCCACGCGCCGGCTTCACGCACTCGCGATATGTTCCAGCGGCAATCACCACGCGCTCGCCAGGCTGCAGCACCTGAGCGGCCTTGTTGATGGTGCGGAAAGGTTTCGCCTCAGTGCCAGGACCGTTGTCACTGGCATGAGCAGAACCATTGTCGACGTAGTATGTCTTCGAGAACTTCAGAGGCTGCTCCCACGAGACGTACACTGAGCCGTCCGGTAGGCGGTCGTCGCCTTCAGCAGTCTGATTCTGCGCAAACCCGTACCTGCCGAGGACAAACATGGCTGTCGCACCCACAGCGCATTCCAGGAACTGCCGACGATCGATCGAAAGCTGCTTGCTCTTTACTGGATTGTTTTCCGCCAAACGACTTCTCCTTTGCTACCCTTCAGCTCACTGTGCGTAGCAACCGTACCTTGTTGCCGATGCGGGAGAACCTCGTGTTTGTTCCCAGAGCGCGTTTTCAATCACGCAAAGCAGCGGATAAAGTTTGCGACCAAAACTTAAAGAACGGCACCATCCTTAGTCAACCTATAAAAACGTATTTATCTTTATTTTTTTCTCGAAGAAAAGGATCGCTCATCGGGCGCTACATGGAATCCCATCAGTCTCCGAAAGCCGTGCGGCTCCGGCACAAGTCGCCAGAGTGGAAGGAGGCATAGGACGCTCGAATTGTGTCTGACTGTAATGATCTGAGCCGGAAACCGAAGGACGGCCAGGAGACACACAATCTCCCTTGTAACCTTTGGCTATCTAGCGGCTCTAACGAACCGTTGCTGCTTCATGGGTGTTCAAAGCAAGCCCGTACTGGGCGCCACATGAGACAGCGGCGAGTTGTTGCTTAATAATTGGAGAACCATGATGACCAAGTTCGGCTTACTGGCCACATTACAGGCGCGCCCGGGAAAAGAGGCGGAGGTGGAAGCCTTCCTGAAATCGGCAGTCCCGCTGGTCCGGGCGGAAGCGGGTACAACCGCCTGGTACGCGTTCAAGATTGCCTCGGCCACTTTCGGCATCTTCGACACGTTCGAAGATGAGCAAGGGCGTACGGCACATATTGGCGGAGAAGTGGCGAAGGCGCTCTTTGCTCGTGCCGAGGAACTTTTCGTCACATCGCCAGACATCAAAACCATCGACATCCTGGCTGAGAAGCTATAAACGAAACGGTGCATTCTTAATGGATCCCGGACTGCTGCGATGCTAACGGCGCTCCGCTTCTTCTTTCGTCAGGCCATCTGCTGACGCGCCTCAAAAGATTGGGGCGCATCAGCGTTGTACAGAGTCAGGGCTAGCCAAGCTCTCAGCCTCGCCTCATATGTGACTCCAAGACGCGTTCCACGCCCTTCGAAGGTACCCACCAATAGGGAAATGTTCTATTTGCTCCCAATTGCAAAGAAGCCGCTACCTCGCGCTTTATCCAGTTCAGCCTTCAGATACGTCCATAGCTCCGGACACCCATTTTCAATCTCAGGTTGAATTCGACTCACAACGCGTTGGTAGCTCACGCCGTTTTCCACCCAGCTTCCGCCACCGTTGGATAGGTTCAACAAAACGGGCATGCTCCGATCGATCGCCTTCGCGAATTTGGCCTCCGGCGTTTCACCGGCTTCGAACTCCTTCCATAGATCGAGGAATGTTGTGGCAACATTTGGCGGCGCCAGGCCAAAGATCCTCTCCACCGCTCGGAGTTCTGCCAGCTTGCGCTCTTCCCAACCGTCGTCTGCGAAGACGAACTTGTCCCCGGCATCGATCTCTCCGATGTCATGGACCAGCAGCATAGCCAATACGCGATCAACCTGAATCGGATAGGCCAAACTCCTGGCCATCGAAAGAGCGAATGCCGCAATCTGCCAACTATGCTCTGCCGTGTTCTCGTAACGATCTTGCCCGATAGGCTTAACCTTTCGGAGTACGCCCTTCAATTTGTCGATTTCCAACACGAAACGAGCCGTGTCGTATAGAGCCAATCGTGTCTCTTCGTTGAGCATGTCTGGATTCTATGTCTACTGCTTAGGTAAATGTTCCAGCGTTTCCTGGGCCGACAGCCGATCGCCATGCCCATGACTGATCTTCTCGAAAACGACTATTCCCTTCATGTCCAGGATGAACGTGGATGGGTACGCAGTCTCATGGGGGGCAGCCCACCTGAGACCGTAGAGATTGGTCATCCTATAGTCCGGGTCGACCACTAGAACGACGTTGTCTGGAAGATTGGCCTGCTTCTCCAGAAATGCTTTCGCGTGTTGGTCCAGGGCAGCCGGCGGTCCAGGATAGACGAGGAGTACTCGAGTGCCCTTCGCTGCAAAATCAGCTCCATGAAGGATGAAATCATGGACTTGCTGCACACAGAAAGGACAGTCATATCCCGGATATCCCCGTAATACCACGAGTACAAGACTTTTCCCTTCCCGTTCGGATGACATCGTCACGGCTTTTCCGGAAGGCGTGGAGAGCGTAAAGTCGGGCGCCTTCGTCCCGATCGCAGGGGTTTGCGCGAAAGACACCCCACTCACGAGAAAGGCGAAAAGAAGCGACAGGACAGACTTAGCCGATGGATTGGATCGAACTGCGGGGAAGATACTTGAGATTATGAAATGTTGACGCACGGCACAACTCTCCTGCTTGGCGATGCCATTAGGAGGAATGCTACCGCGAAAGGTTACAACATTTTGCGATTATGCTCCTATTTCTTGCTTCCTGATCGCGCCTGCTACGAATAGAGCAATTTTCCCGTAACTGGATATCCCGAAAGAGTCGTGGAGCGACGTTTTCATCTCGGAGAAGCTGCTCCCTCGCGATTTTGCCTGAGTGCGGCTGGAAGACGTAGCCTATACCGCCGAAGTTTCCGGGGAGACCTTCCAGTAGGTTGCGTATCTCTCGTGCGCGATCTTGTAGTAAGGCTTCAGACGGATCTTCGTATCAGATCCACTCGCTGGGATGTCGAAGTGGAGGGCCTCCCCAGCGGGTTTTGCTTGTCTCACAAGATCGTGCGGGTCGCCTGAAAAGGTTGGCGGCGTGAACGGCGTATTGAGGACACTGCCGTAGAGCCTCTCATTGATATTCAGATCACTGCCCGTGGAGATGCCCTCGCGGCCCAGCGCTCCTGCCAGGAGGACAGGGCCGTATACGAATGCAATGATCCGCTCCTCGCCGGGTAGCGCGACTGCTCGCATGTGCATTGGAAGATCGACCTCTACTAAATCCCCGTTGTGCCACTCGCGGTCCAACTCCATATAGGAGCTCGCATCGCTGGATTWGAGAACCACCTTGCCGTTGATTTTGACCGTGGCTCTCTTACACCAGTAGGGATGCCGTATCTTCATCCTGAAGTGGATCGGTGCGTCGGTCTTCCACTGCAGCTTCGTGCCAGGCTGCTCGGGAAATTGCGTCGTCTGTGCAAGCGATACTCCTGGCCGCAGGCGAACGGTGGAAGGGATGAAGAGATTGACGTATACCGCGTCCTCGCTCTTGAAGTAGATGGACTCGTTGTACTTCGCATGGTTCTCCATGCCTGAACCTGTGCAGCACCAGAACGAATCAATGGGAGTGCAGTAGAGCTTCATGTATCCCGGGCGGTTCCCCTGGAAGTAGGTCACCATTCCTGTGTCCGGGTCTTGCGATGCAAGAATGTCGTTGTAGAGAGCACGCTCGTAGAAGTCCGCGTAGGCCGCGGAGGGACTATCTTCGAACAACATCTTCGTCAGCTTGAGCATGTTGTATTCACAGCAGGTCTCGGAGGCTTTCGCTGAGAAAACATGCTCGCTGAACTTTGCCGGCGGAAAGAAGTGCTCGTCGTCCCCGTGGTTTCCGTTCACGAAAGAACGCGTGTTCACGACCGTCTTCCAGAAGAACTCGGACGCGACTTGATAGTCCTTCTGCCCCGTCTCCTGGTAGAGCCTGCGGAAGCCGATGATCTTCGGGATTTGTGTATTGGCATGGAGACCGTCGAGATAGTCACGGTTCTTGGCCAGAGGGATAAGGATGCTCTGGTGGCAGAAGCGGTTTGCAAGTGAGAGATACCGGGCATCACCGGTCATAGCGTAGGCGTCGGCAAGCACCTCGTTCATGCCGCCATGCTCACTCTCGAGCATCTTCTGAAACTGCGCGTCAGTGAGCGGAGAAGTCGCGGTGACGGCCCAGTCGCAGAATCGAACCAGCACTTCCCTTGCCGTGGGGTTGTTCGTATATAGGCAGGCATCGCGCAGGCCAGCGTAGATCTTATGAAGGGTGTACCAGGGAACGCCAGTGTACTTCCCTTCACTGAGGACGGTATCCATCAGGGAGTTGCCTTCAGGGAACGCGGTGATCAGACCGGACTTGCTGGCGGTCTGACAGTCGCGTAACTCGGAGACGATGTAGTCAGTCCGCTGCTTGAAGCGAGCGTCTTGTGTAGCGCCAAACATAAGCGCACAGCCGGAGAGGTAATGGCCCAGCGTATGGCCCTGGCAGTGGATGTCGGCCCATGTTGAATTCGATTCCCAGCCGCCATACACCTCTGCCTTCGGCGGCAAACCAGCGTTCACGCGGAAGGTATGGAGCATGCGATCTGGTTCAAGCGTGAGTAAATACTGCTGGCTACGAAGCCGTGCCTGGAAGAATGGCCCAGGCATTAGCTCCACATCATGCAGCGCGAATGATGTCACCTGCCGGGCCACAGGCGACGGAACAGGATTGAGCGATTGCCTCTGAGTCGCCGCCGCTTGCGTGGCGAATACGTTCGGAGTCGCGGCCGCGAGTCCCAGGCCTCCGATTCGCTGAAGCATCTGTCGTCGTGAGAGCTTTGATTGCATCATTCGCTTCTATAGGTCGAGTCGCTCAGATCAGCATACGCCGTAGAGCACTTACAACGGAAAATCTCAAGCTTTCGCCAGAAGAGGCATCGTATACCATAGCCTCCTCACTGGTTGGGAGGGGGCGACTCCTTCAGAATCTCCTCAATCTGCTGTCTGGCCACGGGCAGATGATCTTCGTTTTGTTTTAGCCACCCACGATAGTCCTGCTCGATCTCAGGAGTCCATCGAGTATCGATCTGGCCGGCGGTGTATTTCTTTTCGTTCAGGCGTTGATGTCCAAAAGTGTCCCGCAAGCGTGTACGTTCCGAATCCTTTACGACTCTCTCCGCCAACTGTGGGGGAATAGATGGCATTGCCGACGTTATCGCCGATTGACGGCCCGTCCGCTTTCAGCCCAAAGTGATCGGCAACATAGCCGTCTCGCGGTTGAAGCATATCGACAGGCCAAGCGTTCATGGCTCCCTTGCGCTTGCCCTTCTGGTCCTCTTCGATCACCTTCTGGATGTCTGGCCGGCCGGGCATCCACACTGCAGTCAAAGCTCTTCCTACCAGCACCTGGTCGGGATGAATGACAAACCAACCGTCCTCGTACTCGTGATTGAAATTGGCTGAGCGAAGCGTTGCCCAGGCCTCTTCCAGTGTGACGTTCTTCATACGGTCCAAGATGCTGTCGGGCACCTTGGGCCGTCCGTCAGGAAAGCGCTCCCCTTTCCATTCCGGCGTGTACTTGATGACATCCTCCGGAGTGAAGAAGCCCTCCTGTCCTCTAACGATAGGCGCTGCCGCGATTAGAACGCAAAGCACCACAGATGCGCCGCTTATCAACTTTTTTGTTGCATACATGCGAGTCATTACTCCTTGGGCTACATGCCCGCTTCGAACCATGGCGTGTTGGGGATCTGTACCTTCTTCGCTGCTTCCTCATTCATCTCCACACCCAGACCTGGCTTGTCAGTGACCGTGATGTATCCCTTCTGAATGRTTTCGCCTTCCTGGACGAAGCTCTTCCAGGTGTCCAGGTTGTCGATCCAGTGCCACTCACAGACAAGGAAGTTGGGGACAGAGGCGCAGACGTGTGCCGAAGCCATCTGGCCGATGGGCGAAACGACACAGTGGGGAGCGAACGGGATCTCGTAGGCATGAGACATGTCGGCGATTTTTTTTGCCTCGGCCAGACCGCCTGCCTTCTGGATGTCGGGCATGATGATGTCCGCCGCACGCTTCTCAAAGATCGCTTTGTATCCCCAGCGCATGTAGATGTTCTCGCCAACGCAGATAGGCGTGGTTGTCGAGTGCCGAATATCCACCAGAGCATCGATATCTTCAGGCGGAACAGGCTCTTCCAGCCAGAGCAAACGGAAGGGCYCCAATACCTTCGCGACCTTCTTTCCGGTCGGCGCATCGTAACGCCCGTGCATATCGCATGCGAAGTCCATGCTTGCGGGAATCATGCCCTTGACGTGCTCGACCCACTTCACCATGCGATCGATCTCGGCGTTGTTCGCTGTCCAGTTGACGCGGTCGAAACGGTTTGGGTCGGCGGCGTCGTCCAGATCGACCTTCATCGCGGTGAAACCCTGTGACTTGATCCAGTCAATCTTCTTCTCCGATCCGGGGGTGAGGACATCGTCCCGTCCGGAGTCACAGTAAATACGGATCTTGTCTCTGAACTTCCCACCGAGCAGCTGGTAGACCGGCAGACCAAGCGCCTTGCCGGCCAGGTCCCACAGAGCGATCTCAACTCCGGTAAGAGCGGTAGTGTATTGGCCACCCTGTGCGCCGGCGAACACTCCGGAGGTACGAATCCTCTCCCAAAGTGCTTCGACATTCAGCGGATCCTGCCCTACCAGGCCGCGCCGGAAGCTCCGAATCAGTGCAGCGGACCCAACGGCCGCGTCAGTCGTTTCTCCCTGACCTATCAGTCCCGCATCGGTGTAAATGCGGACATGCGTCTGCGGACCATGCACATTGACCTGTGCCGTTCGAACATCGGTGATCTTGAGCCTGGGACGTTTGAATGGAGAACTGCTCGCCTGGATAGCCTGTGAAAGCGCCGGCAGAGAAAACGTTCCCAGAGAACCCAGTGCGGCCAGGCCGCCGTGCTTCAGCATTGATCTTCTGGAGAGATTTGCCATTGTTCGATCCTTCTCAGCTCTAAAAATCTGCTGTGGCGACCGTAAGCATTCCAGAGAACGCGGTCGAACAGCGATTTGTATAGATTTACGGCGCCAAAACAATACCTACGTCAGCGCAATTCGGTCAACCACATCATTCCGTTTGAGTAGAGAAACTCTGTTTTTTCATCTCCTTGGCTCTGCCGATCGTGGAAGGCATTTGAGCAAAAACTTACGGGGAAACGTTTCCTGAATACCCCCTTTCGAATGGCTCTGATTAGCGTGGGTCGATGACTCGTGAACCTGCTGTAGCTGTTAGATCAGCGAAAGGCCCGGGCATCCGGTTCGTCTCAGTGATTGGGTGGCCGTAGAAGTCCACATCGATTCCGCCGTACACCGGTAGAGCCTTCACATCGCCCTTCACCGCCACGCTCAGCTGGAGAGTGTCAGGGTTGAACGTCGTTGCGACCTCGGCCGTAGCTCCCGTCTTGTCCCAATCGTGCTGATCGCGCCAGGACTCCAGGTTGTCCCACTCCGGCGGATCGGGGAATTTCACACGCAGGTAGGGCTGCATTCCCGCCCGCCGGCCCGGGGCGAAGCCGTAGACGTTTCCATCCGCGGTGTTGCGTGGGTTGTTAAACTCGATGGCCGACTGGCCGATGCCCGAGAACACATTTCCGAAGACTCTCAGGTCGTGCGCGTCATTGGTGTGGCCGTTGATTGGCCGCGGTGCGCCGAGGCCTGACRCTGTATCGATGCATACCTTGACGCAGTCCACGAACAGGTTGTACGCGATGATGACGTGGTTTGTGTCGCGGATCAGAACTCCGCCGGTGAGGTGGTCGAAGATATTGTTGTCAATCTCGTTCAGCGCATCGCTGCCCTCGATTTGAATTGCGTGTGGATTCACGTCGCCGGGGATGTCGGCAAAGATGTTCCCCGTGAGCCGATCATTTGTGTTGCCGATATCGAGCCAGATGCCGTTGGCATGCCGGATGTGCCGCACCACGTTATTTCGGAACAGCAGATTCCGCGTTCGATGCATCTTCGTCCCGCCGGACTCCGACAGTCGGGCGGCATCCTGCCAGCCGATCCACTCAAACAGGTTCTTCTCCACCAGCACATTCTGTGGACCACCCGTTCCGCCGAGCCCTTCGATTCCGCAGTACCGGAAGACGTTGTGGCGGACAACGTCGAAACCAACTGGCTGCGGCGGCCGCGCCGCGGCCCAATCAACGTCACCGATATCGAGCCCCACACTATTGGCCCACTCGAAAGAATTGTCTTCAAAGATGAAGTGGTTGCCGTGATTGGTCGAAACCAGCCCTCGCTGCGGGTTTGGGTAACTGTTTCCGGCATACCGAAACTTGATGCCCTTCACCCGGATATACGACTGGTACGGCTTCGCGGGAGAGAACACCGACTCCTCGTTCGTGATCTCGATCACGTGCTTCGCCGGGTCATCGTCATTTGCCAGCCGGATATGCAATGTCAGTCCGTCTGACTCGACCCACACTTTCCCGGCATAGGGCGAAAACTCCTGGAACAACGGTGTCCAGCGGATGTCGCTGAAGAAGCTCAGCGAGCGCGCCGAAAGCCCCGCGAGGGCCGATGGCGATTCCACCTGCTCGAGCGGCTTGCCATCCACAAAGACCAGACCCCGCCGCCGGAAGTAGTTCCACATATTGTCCTTGGCGTAATTGATCCAGTACCGATCGTCGGTCACATTGTCGAGAGCGAACGGGTTATACCCAAGCGGGAACAGCTTGGGGTCAAGGTGAAGCTGGTATGCCTTCACAGGCTGATTCGTCTCCCGGTCCGGGCCGATGTTCCAGCCCTCGCTGGGCTGCCATCCTTCCGTCACGGTCGCGCCTGATACAACGACATCCGCTCCGGGCGCCGCTTCGTAACTGATCATCGCGTCGGGCCCCGTGCCTCCCCGCGCCGGGCGGATCGCCTCGCGGTAAACTCCGCCGGCGATGATGACATGTTCACCCGGCTGGAGCACCTGTGCTGCATGGTCAATCGTGCGGAACGGACGCTCCTTTGTACCCGGCCCACTGTCGGTTGCATTCCTGGCATTTGCGTCGACGTAGTAGGTCTTCGTGAAGTGGAGCGGCTTCTCCCATGTCGGGAACTCGGTGCCGTCCGGAAGACGGGAGTTATCGGCGAAAGCGGCGGATGTTCCAGCGAGAAGGAGTAGGGCAAGCAGGGATGAGACCGCAGAACCAGGAGTTCTTTTCAATACCTTCCCCTGAGATAACAGTCGTAGCGGATTCATTGAGAAAGCTCCTATCGATTTATTGAGGCGCGCCCGAGAAGCCGCCTATATACGTAATGGGACTCTAAGGCGCCTTCTTATTGAGAGAGGGCGAAGGCGACGTAGCTCTTCTGTCCTGCGGGCGGATTGACTCCGCCAGGAGCCATCCTGCCCCCCTGCGAGAATGCTGGGCCTGCAGTGAGAGCGAACAAAATGTATTCGCGACCATTCACCTCATACACAGCCGGAACACCCACTCCGCCATTGGGCACCTTCTTGCTGAAGATGACCTTGCCGGTCTTCTGGTCAAGGGCGTAGAGCATTCCCTGGTTATCCACGAAGACGACCAGTCCGGATGCGAGTACAACAAATCCGCTCTTGGGAAAGATATTGCCGCGTAGGCGATCACTTGGACCGGCCTGTGGCATATCGCCATAGGGCGTCTGCCACGCGATATTGCCGGTATTCAGATCGTAGGCAGTGATCGTGCTCCAGGGCGGCGTGATGATGTATCCCTCCTGCCCGTACCCAGTCTTGTACCGTTGTGGCTTCGGATTCAGGTCAGAGGGATAATCGGGTTCGATGCGTTCCGTGAAAGAATTCCCGCCGATTCCCGTTCCCGGGGGTGCCAGATCCGGCTGTTGCAGGAACGCGACCACATCGGTGACGCCCTGCGCTGGAATGGAAGAAAATGCCGGCATTGAGCCTCGTCCATGGGTGATGATCGTGCTCACTCCTTCCGGACCGAGCCTGCTAACGACTGTGTCGAGCGCAGGACCGCGGTCTCCTTTCAGATCCGGACCATGGCAGACCAGGCAGGTCTGCTCATAGATGGTTCGGCCCAGCCTTGCCTGCATAGCCGCTCCCCCGGCGATGGTTGAAGTCGGCCGGGGCGCAGCCGAGGCAATCCTTCCCGGGATCAGTCCACCGTTGTTGGCAGACGTAGACTCCCCAGCCGGCACCATCTTGAGAATTGAAGGCAGGTTTCTGGTCTCGATAAAGACCATGCCCTTAGCTGCATCTGCGCCGCTGCCGAAGAACGCCGCTCCGCCGGTGACGCTGGGAATCTGAATGGTCTCGTACTTATCGCTGGGCGGAGTGAATAAGCCACCCTTTGCCTTGGAGATTCTGTCCTTCCACCAGACTGCCTCTTCGGGCGTCATAAAGCCGGTGTATAGGTCATTGACAGTCATACTCTGGCGGGCAAACGGCGGCACCACCGTGGGAAAGGGCTGCGTAGGCGACGTCCGCTCGCCGGGCAGGTCAGACTGGGGCACTGGGCGCTCGACGATTGGCCAGAGAGGCTTGCCCGTGACGCGGTCAAAGACATAGAGGAATCCGTTCTTCGAAGCAAGAGCGACGATGTCGACCATCTTGCCGTTATGACGGACCGTGACTAACTGTGGCGCCTGGTTGGGGTCGTAGTCCCACACGTCATGATGAACCGTCTGGAAGTGCCACAGATACTTGCCGGTACGCGCGTCGAGAGCCAGCAGGCTATCCGCGAATAAATTATTCCCATGCCGGTCGCCGCCATATAACTCGTATTTCGTCGATGAGACCGGGAAATAGACGATGCCGCGCTTCTCGTCTATGGTGAACTCGCCCCACACGTCTACGCCACCCAGGTATTTGTACCCATCCTTCGGCCATGTCTCGAAGCCCCTCTCGCCAGGACGTGGGATGGTGTGAAAGATCCAGGCCAGCTTGCCCGTTTGAATATCGAATGCGCGAATATCCCCGGGAGGCGCGAGGTATCCTTCCCCGGGGAAACTGCCGAGGATGATCAAATTTCCGAATGTCCTTCCCGGGGTTCTGGAGCCCAGAGAGACCGGCGTGCGATCGATGCCTGTTTTCAGGTCCAGCCGCCCGTGGTCGGCGAACGAGTCGATATCCTTGCCGCTAAGCGCATCGATGGCATAAAGGAAGCCGTTTGTGGCCACTAATGGACTGAAGGTGTAGTTGCCGTCGCCTGCCGGAAAGTTCCATGCCATTTCGAGCTTGCTGATGTTGGCTGGCGTTATCTGCTTCAAAGGGGAAAAGTGCGAGCTGTCCGGACCGCCCAGGTAGTCTGTCCAGCCGGTCTTAGACTGCTGTGCACTTGCGGACTGCTGTGCATTTGCGCCAACGGCTGCAATGATGACGATCCCGGCTAATCCTTTGACGAAGCAGCCAAAGCACAACATATTCTCTCTCCCCATCCTGAAATCACCTCCTGGTTCTTGCTTTCGGTTTGCCCCAGAAGATAAAGGTTCCTCGATTGGTCGACGTGACGATATCGACAGCGCCATCGTTATTCAGATCGGTCGCCAGGATCGTAGACCCTGCGCCAGATCGGTTGTGAATCAGCTCAGGCTTAAACTCGGCCCGTCCGGGGGCATTCGGGTTGCGCATCGTGCGGAACCAGTACAGCACCGCCGGCCCAAACGGGTCTGGATCTGTATAGCTCTCCTGGTGCGAGAAAACGCGCTTACCCACAATGAAATCGGGAATACCATCACCGTCCACATCGGCGATCGTTGCTCCATGCGGCTCGGAGAACGTCACGTCGCCGACGTTCTTTGTGGAGTAGTCGTCTATGATCATGTGCTTGACAAAAGAGATCGTGCCGTTTTTGTCATGCGTTTGTTCAAACCAGGCGATCCCCCATCCATGAGCCTCCAGGCTGGTGACGACGTCGTTGAGCCCGTCTCCATTGACGTCATATACAGCCATCTCCGCGCCGCCTACACTACCCCCGGCGCGTGGCCAGCGCCCCAACTCCGCGGGATGGTAGGGCCATGGTCTCTCGGGCGTTCCGGTTGGCGGCTGTTCCCACCAGCCGTGCGGAGAGACGATGTCCATACGGCCATCGCTGTTTATGTCTCCCACGCCGATGCCATGCWGCGCGGGGACGTTATAGCCTTCCTCAGATACCTTGTGCACGATCCAAGGCTCCGTTGGATTTTTGGGATCGGGAGTAGCCCAACACACGTAACCACCGCCAACGTAGACGGCATCCGGTATACCGTCTCCGTTGACATCCTTGAAGGCGACGACCTCGCCCCATACGGTGGGCAGCACATCATATCGGTCCCATCGCCGAAGCTCACCCTTCGGATTCACATAGAGCGACATGGCCCTGCCTTTTGAGACCAGCAGGTCCGGCCAACCGTCGCCGGTGTAGTCATACGCAAAGTTCACCATGTTGGGTGTAAGCTGCGAGGTCACATCGGACGTCTTGCTAAGAAAGATCTCGCGGGAAATCTTGTAGTCCGGACCAAGATAATAGAACGGACCGGAGATGATATCGAGAACGCCGTCGTGGTTGACATCGGCGGCCGTCGCCGACCACCCGTAATAAAAGTCGTTGATGTGCTGCATGCGGAATCGGCTGGAGATTTGCTCGCCTTGCAGAACGCGCCGTCCCAGGTCCTTGAACTCTACGTTTTTGAAACGTATCTCCCCAGTGCCGCCAACGTAAAACGCCACCGGACCAAACGACGCTACATCRTCATCGGCCTCACCGTTAGCTGTCCCACCCTCCGGTCCATCGTGCAGCCATACGCGCATGATGTTGGCATCGAGGATGATCTCCAGTGGCGTCCATTCGCCAGGATGGTAGGAGTAGTCCGGCCGCGTGTAGGGCGAACCTGGCGGAAGACCGTTGCCGGGAAAACGCATTGGACCGCCACCCGGCCGCGCCGGAGGCGAAGTGCGCGGCGCCGTGGGCGGGGTCATAACACGCACCATGCCGCCTGCAGGTTTGAGCGGTTCCCGTGAAAGCTCGCGACCCTGCGCATCAAGCTTCAAGGCAAAGCTACCTGCGGGGTTTTGCCCATCCGGAAGTGCCACGTATGCGCCATGAATTCCGTCCGTCGTCGTCTGCGTGCGCAACAGCACCCCCGCCTTGCAACCGCCGGTGCAGCGAAAGGTCGCAGCGAACTGCGTGTCCTGAAGTGGCCTATCCATGATGAGCCAGCCGCCTGCCGGACTACGYGGAACACCCACAATCTCGCCGTTCTCTGCATGCCAATCGACGTCGCCAAGCGTGTGGAACTGCGCCAGCGATGACCCCTGAAAGGTCCAGTCCGGTACGAAGTTTCTGTTTGCCTTCGCAGAAGGAGCTAAGAAGGCCATGCCAAAGATCGTTACGACTGCTGTACAGTCGACCAACTTCCACATATCGAACTTCCTCAGGGGCACTTCGGCGTCCTCGTCACCTATCCAGAACCTGCTTTTCTCCCGCACGGAAGAGAGGCAAGTCGAATAGCTTTTCTGGAGAAACGTTTACTTGAATATTTCCTTATGGTCCGTTGTTGTAGCGGTACGCCAGTGCCATCTGTAAAAGCCAAAGTAGTCAACCCACTTGAACGCGATCCCTTGCCAAGCGGGAACGCATGCTGGTGAAAAGTATTCAAAAAAAACGTTTACTCCAACGTTGACAAATTTGCACAGCAGTCAGCCTACAGTGCCGTAACTGTTGTGTAAAGCGCTATTGTATTTGCATATTACGCAATAGCTCCGAGTCTGGAATGAACCAGCTCTACCGAGCCCCTGTCATTGTGTAGTAGTCGATCGTGTCTGTCCAAGTGATTTCATTGCCTGGCTGTACGTTGATGGCAATGTACGGCTCAACGGCGAGGACTGTACGGATGGACCACAGGAGCTCGCGACTGAGCGGGCGATCGTTCGAGATTTTCAGGCCTGCGCCGACCTTCTTGTTCTCCATCACGACCTCATTGTCCTTGGCGGAGTCGCCGAAGCCCTGGATGGCGACGACCGCCTCGTCTACGCCGGAGAGCGGCTTGAGGTAGACGATCTGATTGTCGCGCACCACTGTGAAGTTATTGACGCGCGGAGGACGACCGGGTGCCGGAGGTGCAATGTGGATCGAGAACGGCACGCGGAAGGTGAAGTCCGGGCCTGGAGGCCGATGGTCGAGCACGACAAAATTATGATTGTAGACATTGGAGTCAATGACGAGTTTGCCGGTGTTCTTGAGGCTATGCTCGATGGTCAGCTCGGGCTTGCCTTTTTCCAGACGCACCGTCTTGCGATAGATATAGCCGTAGCCCGAGTCGGGGTCGGAGAGCTCCTGCGTAAAGACGATCTGATTGCGCGACTTGCGGATGGTCCACTTTCCCGGGTTGAGCACAGGGTATGGCTTATAGCTGTTGTAAGGGCCGTCATCCTTGCGCAGCACGCCGACACCGATCTTGATGAAGGTGCCGCCGGTCCTGGCATCGTCGAACCCAAGCGGCTTCTGGAATTCATTCGCCGGCCCCATGAGCGCGCTGCACGGCCCGGACACGACCAGTCCATCGCGGTGGACCCAGTTGATGACCGTCGGATCGATCTTGTCGTACCACGGACCGTAGTACTCGTGCCCTTTATAAGTGAGACTGTAGATGGCTCCCGACCAGTCGAAACGCGTCGAGCGGTAGTAGCCTTTGTCTGCGCTGGGCAGATAGAGCTTCGCCGTGACGATGCCGTTCGTGATTCTGGCCTTGAGCGGATTGGCCGGTGGCAGCGCCGACGATATGGACGGATCGGAGGCGTGGGTGGCCGCTGCACCCGCCAGAATGAAAGACAACGTTRGCAGGAGGGCGCGTGTGTCACGAATCATGGATACTCCTCTTGGCGCCAATACGAGCCGGCGCAACTACTCCTTCGCGGTGCTCTTCGC
>NZ_JBFRCY010000162.1:0-13021 GCF_052113305.1 Terriglobus sp. YAF25 | reverse complement strand
CTTTGAGTACAGCCGCAATCTCTTTGTAATCCATGTCTTCCAGATCGCGCAGAATAACTGCTTCACGCAACTCTGGCGAGAGCTGTTTCAACGCTGTCTGGATACGGGTCTTCAGCTCCAGACCGGCGACATGCTCATGCTGGCCCTTACGCGTATCGGCCAGCCGATCGGCGAAGGTCGGGCCGTCGTCTTCCCCGTCAAAACTCGCATCCATCGAATCCGAGACCCGGTCCATGCGCGTACGGCGGAAGTGATCTACCAGCAGATTGCGCGCCAGCGTCGTAATCCAGGTCTGGAAGCTGCCCTTGAAGGCGTCGAAGCTGTCCAGGTTCCGGTACAGCTTCAGAAAAACGTCCTGCGTTAGATCTTCGGCGTCTGTAGGCGAGCCCGTAAAGCGGTAGCAGATGGCGTAAATCCGCCGATGCTGTGCGGCGACGAGCTGCTGCCAGGCATGGGAGTCCCCCGCCATGCACTGACGAACCAGCTTCTCCATCGCCTCCTGCTCGGGCGTGCGTTCCACAATATGTTCCTCAGCCTGCTTATGTGTCTGATCGAGTGTAACTTGCGGCACAGGCGCGGAGGGTGGAACCTGGCCCTTTCTAGGATCCGGTCCCAGCAGCATGGCCCGCTTTACCGGTATGACCGGCAAGCCGTGCGCGGGAATCGCCATGTGTAAAACGCCCATGTGTTTCTATACGAAAAACGTAACTGTGCAGTTCCCAGGGACGTCCCAGAAAATCTGACCCAAAAGAGGGACGCGCGTTGACAGTGGTCGGTTCGCCGGAGTCTGATGCTCCTGCAGCAGAAACCCACTCATTTCCACCGTTTCATCCACCGTTTCAAGGAGACCCATGTCTAAGGTCCATCTCTCCCTGTCTGCCTGTGCTCTGCTGGCCTGCTCGGCCATTGCCCTTGCCCAGGCGCCAGCGGCCGCCCCAGCCGCACGTCCGGCTCCCCCGCCGCTGGAAAGCCCCAACCCGCACTACGTCTCGTTCGTTCTGACCCAGGATGTCAACGCGTCAGCCGACACGGTCTGGGCTCGGGTCGGAAAATACTGCGACATCGGCGACTGGGGATTTCCCTGCACCATCCTCCAGGGGCCAGGAGATGAGATCGGCTCCGTTCGGTCGATCCAGAACGAGGTGATGGTCGGCAAAACCAAGTACAGCTACACCTACGCCCAGGCTCCGCGACAGGGGGTTACCTACAACCTCTACCACGCCACGCTGGAAGTGGTTCCGGTGACGGCGAAGACCTCCCGGCTGGAATACAGCTTCCTCTACGACAACTCCATGCTCACGGACGATGCAGCTCGGAATACCGAGACCGCCACCCGAAAGATGCGCTTTACCGGCTTCCTGAAGAATATGAAGACGTTGTCCGAAGGTGGCAAAGTAGAAAAACCGACCGCGCCTCCTCCGGTGCTCTCCACGGCGCCATGGCTGGTGGCTGAGCCGCACTACGTCACCATCCCTATGAGCATCGACGTCAATGCTCCGGCAGACAAAGTCTGGGCACGCATCGGGAAGTACTGCGATATTGGCGAATGGGGCTTCCCCGGCTGCACCATTACCTCCGGCAAAGACGGAGAGCTGGGCGCCATTCGCACCATCGGCAACGAGGTGCTTGTCGGCAAGACAAAGTACAGCTACATCTACACGCAACCGAAACGAGCCGGCAGCAACTACATCATGTACCACGGCGACCTGGAGGCCGAGCCCCTGACCGCTACCACCACCCGCCTGCACTACACCCTGCTCTACGACAACTCCGCACTGCCGGACGATGCCGCGAAGCAGAAGGACATTGAAAACCGCCGCACCCGGTTTACCCAGATGCTCGAAAACATGAAGCTGCTCTCCGAAGGCAAGCCGTTGCCGGAAGGCGCCGTACGCAGGCCTGCACCGCCGGCAGGCACACCACGGTAAAGACAGATATCTTTGTTGGGAGCCGATACACCCGTTGCCCCATTCTTCGCGATGAAATCGCGAAGGGTGGGGTATCGCGCTATGCGCGACCTTTTTTGCTCGCCTGACAGTTTTTCAGGGGCTGAAGCATCGACCGCAGTTTCAATGCTTCCGGAAATTGAAGCGGTCTCGCTTCGCTCGATACCCCACCCTTTCGCTTCGCGAAAGAATGGGGCAACAGCATTGTGCCTCGCCAGACGTTCGGGAGCTCTCCCGCCCACGGCAGGAAAAGCAGATCCCTTCGGGATGACAAACAAATTCGAGCGCTCAAATATCCCACCCAGATCCGTGGTTACGCAAACAACAGGGGCTGGAGACACAACGTCTCCAGCCCCTTTGCTTTTTCCTGCCCGTTACTTCTACATCGAGGGCTTTTCGATCACACCGCAGGCCAGCCGGCTGCCGGCATTTCCAGCCGGGTCGGTCATCTGATCGTCGGCCTTCTCATGCACGACCACTGTGTGGCCGTAGACGGAGTTCGGCGCCGCCGGGTCCAGCGACAGGTAATCCGCGTCGAAGGTCTTGTGACCCATGCTTCCGGTCATCGTCACAGACTCGGGGAAGTCGCCATCGTGATGTCCCTCGGGGTTTTTGAAACCGTGGTGCTTGTTTTCAGGGTTGAAGTGACCGCCCGCGGACTGGAAGCTCGGAGCCTCACAGGTCGCCCCGGCGTGCACATGCACGGCATGCTCTCCGGCGGGCAGATTCTCGAGCATGACCATAACCTTCACACCGCTCTTAGCCGGGGAGAAGGTGACGTAACCGGCGTCCTTGCCGTTTGCGTCCTTCAACATAACCTTGACGGGCTTGGGTGCGGCAGCAAAAACGGGAACGGTAGCCAGAAGGGCAGCCGCAGCAACGGATGCAAGACGCATAGTGAATCTCCTTGTATCCCGCAGGATACGTTTAGGATGCGTCACGATGCAAAACGTGGCCTACTGTGCAACCGCCGGAAGCTCCATCTGCTCGCTCTGGTTCTCATCGATAAAGGGCTGGAAGTGCTCACGGCAGCGAGCCTCATACAGCCCGGCGGCTCCCACCACCACAAGCTCCTGGCTCTGTCCCAGCCGCTGCGTGTGAATCGCCGGATTCCCGCACACCATGCACACCGCCGACAACTTCGTCACCTCGTCGGCAAGCGCCATCAGGTTCGGCACGGGACCGAAGGGCTCGTTGGCGAAGGTCGTGTCCAGACCGCCCAGAATCACCCGCTTTCCCAGGTGCACCAGCTCCATCACCAACGGAATCACAGCCTCATCGAAGAACTGCACCTCATCGATTCCGATGACATCCACCTCATGAATGTGATCTTTCTCGAACAGAGTCGCCTTCAGGCGCTCGGAGGTTGGCGTAACGACAGCGGCGTCATGCGTCTGCTCGGAGTGCGATGCAATCGCCGTACGGTGGTATCGGAGATCGATATCAGGTTTGAAGCAGGCGACTCGCTGTTTCGCGATCTTGGCGCGCTTCAAACGGCGGATCAGTTCCTCGCTCTTTCCGGAGAACATAGGGCCGGTGATCACCTCCAGCCGGCCGACGTGATGCTGGGTCATTCCGGAATGGTACTGCTGCACGGGGTGTGCAAAAACGGGGCCGGATTCAGGGCGATTATTCCACCTGAAGACTACGCAATAGTTCTTCCATCCGAGGTTTTGCCATCGGAGCGGACACCGAAGATGTGTCCAGAACAAAGAGGTAAAGAATACGCCCCTTGGCCCGAGTCGAGCGCTCGGCAGGATGAAAATATTGTGGCTTGTCCTCTTTTTTCGTAGGCGGATCTGTTGGCTCTTCGAGCAACAACCCAGGATACTCAGGTCCTTCTTTCTCGAAGGCAATCAGCCAGCCGATCTCGTCCCCGTCCTTGCCGGCCTTGTTCTTATCCGCCAGCTTGACCTGAACGCAACTTGCCACAGGACAGGGTAGCTCGGCGAGGTCCTGTATCTCACCGTGCTGGACGGCGGTTCGCAGAAACTCCTTTACCGTCTCCTCTGATTTCGCGGGACGCGCCATTACGGCCACCTGAGAGTGCAGCCTTGCTTTCTTCTCCTGCGGAAGTTGCATCTGCACCATACATATCTGTTCGTTCACTGGGGCAAAGCCTATCTCCCAATCCCCGGGAACGTCCATCGAAAAGCCACAAAGATACGACCCGATTCTGACCTTCGGGGAGTTAGCCTTCCTGACACGCCATGCCTGTTGCTGTGGAACGTTTTTTGGGTCAGGATCGGTGAATCGCTTGGAGTTCGCCTCGATGAGAAAAGAACGCATGTCATTTGCAGGAGCGTTGAGTTTCGAGAGGTAATCTGCCGCTCGCAGCACGTGTGCAGGCATTACCGTCACAGTACCGCATGCCATGTAGTCATCCCAGAAATCGACGGGGAGAGACTTCCATGGATGCGATTGTTCGATTTCGAGAAATGCCTTCATCCCTGCGGCCGGCCTCGCGGACTGGCAGACATGAGCGGCCTCAAACCATCTGCCGCGAATATCTTCCGGCGCGAGGGTGTTTGCCTTTCCAAACATCGACATCGCAAGCTCGTAGGTCTGTGGTAGGTCCACGTTATAGCCGTAGTGAGCCACCACCCCCAGTAAAAGCGTCAGTTCCAGATCGTCAGGAGATCTGTCGTGCGCAGCCTGCACCGTCTTCAAAGCCGTGGCGAGCTGATCAACAACCCGTTGGCGGGGAGTGGTATACCTCCACGTCGCATCCCAGTGATCAACCATCGGCTCAATACGGTCTAGAGTCTCATACGTACTCCGAAATTCAGCATCAGATGGCAGACGATCTTTGGGAATATCCCGAACCGCGGCACGGCAGGGTAGACACAGCAACAACAAACTGAGAACAGAAAGCGGGTGGCATCTCATCGTTCGGAAGCTCCAGGAAGAGTCGTCCCAACCACACTACACCGGGAGCTCCGGTGTAGCCGCAATCAACTGCTGCGTATACGTCTCGCGCGGACGATCGCAAACCTCCAGCGCTTCCCCAATCTCCACCAGCCTCCCCCGCTGCATCACCGCTACACGATCGCAGAGATACCGCACCAGAGGCATGGAGTGCGAGATGAACAGATACGTCAGCCCATAGCTCCGCTGCAGCTCGCACAGCAGGTTCACCACCTGCGCCGCCACCGAAACATCCAGCGCGCTGACCGGCTCATCCAGCACCAGGAACTCCGGCCTTAACATCAGCGCCCGGGCAATGTTGATGCGCTGCCGCTGTCCTCCGGAGAACTCATGCGGATAGCGCTCAAGCGCTGACGCATCAAGCCCGACCTCATGCAAGAGTCGCCGTACTCTCTCCTCCGGCCGCATGCCCTGCGGTGCGCCATGAATCGCACACGGCTCAAGCAAGATCTGCCGCACACGCATCCGCGGATTCAGCGCCGAGTAAGGGTCCTGGAAGACTACCTGCATACGGCGTCGCAGAGCGTGCATGCCTGCGCGTCCCGCCGACAGCACATCGACACCATCGACGTGCACAGAGCCCTCCGTAGGCTCCACCAGTCGCAGTAGCATGCGAGCGACCGTGCTCTTGCCGGAGCCCGACTCACCCACCAGCCCAAGGGTCTCGCCGCGCTCGATCGTCAGCGAGACATCATCCACCACACACACCTTACCGGCGGCGTTCTTCGCCGGGTACTCCTTCACCAGATTCTGAGCGACGACAAAAGACATATCAGGCAAGCTTGGGATGGAGTTTATGGAAGCCCGTGGCCTCCTGGTACGCACGCGCCAATGCGGCCAGCCGTGCATCAGAGTAGAGCTGACCGAGGAACGTAATACTCGTCATCGTACCCGGTCCACCGTTGTTCCCCGGATCACCATCGCCAGTCTTCCATGGCAGTGGTGCATCGTCACCACGCAGGCCGTTGGGAACGATCACCGCCGGATGTCCCGTGAGATTGGTGGCCCGAAGCTGCGAGCCGCCCGAAGGAGTCACAATCACGTCCACCTTCGCAAAGAGTTCCGCCATCTGCTCGATGCCGAGAGTGCGTGCGCGCATCGCCTGCACATAATCCACTGCTGAGTAGAAACGCGCGATGCGGAAGGTGTTAGGCCAGTCGCCGGAGCTTTGCCCGGTCAGCAAACGATCGCGTCCGCTCAAGGTAAGCTCATCGAACGCAGCTGCCGCTTCGACCTCAAGCACCGGCGTGATCGCTCCCCAGGGAAGCTTCGGCAGCTCCACCGGGATCAAGGTCACGCCCATCTTCTTCAACGCATCCAGCGATGCGCGGTCGTAGCGGTTGTCATAGACAGACCGCTCGTAGTTGCGCTTTGCCATGGCAACGCGCTCGGCGTACGCCGCATCGGCCTCGCCATCCTTGCGCTTCGGCTCTTCAAACTTCGGTGCCTCAAACGCCGCCGACAACACACCGACACGGAGCTTCTTCCAGTCAAAGCGCGCATCCCAGGAGAAGGCCGCCTCTTTGACCATGCGATCTTGCCCATCAGGACCGTGAATGACGTCCATCACCAGCGCACAGTCTTCCACGCTGCGGCAGATGGGGCCGATCTTATCCATCGTCCAGCTCAGCGCCATCGCTCCGGTGCRCGGCACAAAACCAAACGTCGGACGCAGGCCGGTAACACCGCAACGCGTTGCGGGCGACGAGATCGAACCCAATGTCTCTGTCCCGATGGCAAAGCCCACCAGACCTGCACTGACCGCCGAGCCCGAACCAGCCGACGATCCGCTTGAACCCTGCTTCGTATTCCAGGGATTCCGCGTGCGTGCACCGAACCATAGATCGCCCTGCGCCAGGGCTCCCATACTCAACTTGGCGAGCAGCACGGCCCCGGCTTTGTCGAGCCGTTCAACAACTGTCGCTGTGGTATCGAACTGCTGCTCTTCGAAACCGGCCGCTCCCCAGGTCGTGCGATATCCCTTTACGCTGATCATTGCTCAGGGAGAGCGCGCTGACATCGGGCGCTACGGACAGCACGGCGGGCTTCTGCGCCGTCTCAAGCTTCATCCCTGAAGGCACGGGGTCGAACGAAAACGCGGGCGCCACTCGATTCGGCAGATGCAGATCGCGAAGCTGGCGAATGGAATCCCGCTGATCGACAACACCATCGAGCAACTGTTTCTTCTGCTCGTCGGTGATCGTCAACCCCGCCATCGCGGCCGCCTGGTCGATCATCTCCGGTGTGATCTTCGCAAAGGTGCCCGGATCTGCTCCAAGCCCGGCTCCAAGCCTGGCTCCAGGCCCAGCACTCTGCTGCGCCTGCGCGGCCAGCGTATACAGTGCACCGGGAAACAACGTGGCGCCCACACCGGCTTTGGCGCACACGCCAAGAAAGCGGCGGCGAGACTCGTCAGCTTGCATCATGTTTGCAAGCATAGAGCGTTTTCCCAGTTACTGGTATCCCAGAAAGGGCGTAGCGGCGTTTCATTGCGCAAAACGCCCGCAGATGCGAAAGCCCTACACGATACCTACAGGAAAAACGCTCTTGCGAAGCCGCCTCCCGTAAATTACCAGGACTGGTTTCCCTGTTGCCGCTACTTCTCTTTTTTCGGCTGCGAAGCCACGATCAACTGGTTCTCGACCCCGAAGACGCCCGGGGTAGAGTTTGCCTGCATCTGCGCGATGATCGAGTCGCTTTCGTTGTTGACCACCCCGGTCAGGATTACATTGCCGTTCTTCACAATGATGTGAATCGCGTGATAGCCAAGCGGCGGATCCCAGGTGATGCCACCCGCAGCGCGTGGAATCGATGGCGTCAGCGCAGCGTTCGGGAAGTTCGAGGTGTATTTACGGAGCGCCGGCTGCCTGTAGATGTTGGTGTAAACCGCCATCCGGATACGGTCATCGTTGGGTGAGTTTGGCAGAACCTCGATCTGATTGTCGACCTCAGTCACGCCCTCGATCTTCTTCACCACGCGTGCCGCGTCGTCTYTCAATGTGGGCCGGCTGGCATAACCGCCAAGGGTCACGACTCCGCCGCGCAGGCCGAAGTGCAGACTATCGAAGACGCTGTAGTTTGTCAGTCGAAGAAGCTGCTTTTGTACCTCGCGCGCAATCCGCGAAGCATCTTCATTCGACCACTTGGATTGCTGCTGCGCATGAGCAGCGGGTAGAGGTGCGATCAGCAGGGCAAGGAGCAGGGGAAAAATAAACCGTGCGGTACGTTTCATTTTGTATCTCCAGAGCGGAATCAGCGTCATTTGCTGGCGCCGTGCCGCCTGAAATCTTAGACGATGACTTGCGCCGAAGTGTGGGGATGCGCACTTCGGCGCTCAGGTTGCCATGGGGGGCCACGCAGGATTACGCCGCGCGTAACGTCTGTTCTCCGCTGTGATGATGCACCTGCGCATCGGAGCCATGCTGTTTTACGAGCTTGTTGTRGATGCCGAACAGTAAGAAAGGGGCGACCCATTGGCCAACGAACTGAGCATCCCGGTCGCGTCCGGTAAGTTTTAGCACCAGAGATGCGGCTACAGAAACACCCGCGACGCCAAGATAAAACGAACTTGGAAGTTGTGATGTGTACTTTTCGATATATGAGGTGACCTGATCTTCTTTCACCTGTCCCGGAACTACGCGATGATCCTGATCTGTGAGATACGGCATAGAGTCTCTCCTTCAATAGGAGCGTGAGATGGTGAGGGATCGCATTCCTTTGCCCGGCCCTGACGCGATAATCCTGCCGAGACCGGAACGAGTGAAATCTTGACACCAGATTTTTCGCAGTAAGAAAGGGCGGCCGAAGCCGCCCCATATCTGATGTCTATCGATGAATTAGGCCTTGCCCAGCACCTTGGCCATCATTTCGCCCATCTCCGCAGGCGACTGCACGACGTGGATGCCGGCCGCGCGCATAGCTTCCATCTTGCTCTGCGCCGTGCCTTCGCCGCCGGAGATGATCGCACCGGCGTGGCCCATACGGCGTCCCGGAGGCGCCGTCTGTCCGGCGATGAAGCCGACCACAGGCTTGGTGACATGCTCCTTGATGAAGGCCGCGGCTGCCTCTTCGGCCGATCCACCGATTTCGCCGATCATGATGATCGCCTCAGTCTCCGGATCGTCCTGCAGCAGCTTCAGCGCATCGATGTGCGTCGTTCCAATGATTGGGTCGCCGCCGATGCCGATGGCGGTCGACTGACCGATGCCGCGGGTCGTGAGCTGGTAAACCGCCTCGTAAGTCAGGGTGCCCGACTTGGACACAATACCGACGCTGCCTTCCTTGTGAATGCGGCCCGGCATGATGCCGATCTTCGCCTTTCCGGGCGAGATCACACCCGGGCAGTTCGGCCCAATCAGGCGCGACTGCGAACCCTTCACAACCGGCCAGGCCTTCGCCATATCCAGCGCGGGAATGCCTTCGGTGATGCAGATCACGAGCGGGAGCTTGGCGTCGACTRCTTCAAGAATGCCGTCAGCCGCAGCCGGCGGAGGAACGAAGATCACACTGGCGTTGGCGCCGGTCTCGCGTACAGCCTCTGCCACCGTGTTGAAGACAGGCCAGCCTTCGTGAATGGTGCCACCCTTACCCGGCGTAACGCCACCCACAACCTTGGTGCCGTACTCGGCGCAGGCCTTGGCGTGGAACGTACCCTCGCGGCCGGTGATGCCCTGAACGATCAGTCGCGTGTTCTTATCGACCAGTACTGCCATTACGCCACCCCCTTGGCTGCCGCGACAGCCAGGTCAGCGGCTTCCTTCATCGTTGCGCCTACTTCGAACTTCAGACCGCTCTCCTTCAGGATCTTGCGGCCCTCTTCCACGTTCGTGCCTTCCAGGCGAAGGACGATTGGAATGTTGACGCCCAGGTTCCTGGCGGCGGCCACAACAGCGGTCGCCAGCACATCCACGCGCAGAATGCCGCCGAAGATGTTGATGAAGATCGCCTTCACATTCGGATCCTTCAACAGGATGCCGAAGGCCTGTTCAATCTGCTCCTGGCTGGCGCCGCCGCCCACATCCAGGAAGTTCGCCGGAGCTCCGCCGGCGTACTTGATGATGTCCATCGTCGCCATTGCAAGACCGGCGCCGTTCACCATGCAGGCGATGTTGCCTTCCAGGCGGATGTAGTTCAGGTTGAACTTGCTGGCTTCGACCTCGAGCGGATCCTCTTCGGTGATGTCGCGCAGCTCCTTCAGGTCCTTGTGCCGGAACATGCCGTTGTCGTCGAAATTGATCTTGCAATCGAGCGCAGCGAGCTTGTCGTCCTTCGTTGTGATGAAGGGGTTGATCTCGAGCAGCGAGCAGTCCGTCTCGACGAACGCCTTATACAGGCCCATCATGAACTGCACCGCCTGACCCACCTGCGTGGGCTTCAGGCCCAGCTTGAAGGCGAGCTTGCGCGCCTGGTACGGCTGCAGGCCGATACCTGGATCGATGTACTCCTTATAAATCGCCTCAGGATCCTTCGCGGCAACCTCTTCGATCTCCATGCCGCCGGCCTGCGAGGCCATGAACACCAGCTTGGCCGAAGCGCGGTCGAGCACGATGCCGAGATACAGCTCACGGTCGATGGCGGAAGCCTCCTCGACCAGCAGGCGCTGCACCTTCTGGCCCTGAGGTCCAGTCTGATGCGTAATCAGCTGCATACCGAGGATCGCCTTCGATGCAGCATTGGCGTCGTCGATCGTTTTGGCAACCTTCACGCCGCCACCCTTGCCACGGCCGCCGGCGTGAATCTGCGCCTTGACGACCACGGCGGGAGCGCCGTTGGAGAAGAGCTGCTTGGCGGCCTTGTCGGCCTCTTCCAGCGTGGTGGCCATCTCACCGGCAGGGACGGTGACGCCATACTTCCGCAGGATCTCTTTTGCCTGATACTCGTGAATTTTCATTGGTTCCGGAGCTATCCGCCAATGATCGTAGTCGAGCCGCAGAACGAGGCGCAACCGGAGATCGCACTTTCGTGCGATGTTCGCACGGGGTTACGGTGTCAGGAAGCCATCGGGCAAACTTTTAATAATTCCGGAGAATCGCAGCGGCGCACAGACATGCAGTGAGAGAGGAACATGCTGCATCTGGCTGCCAGGACGCGTCAACCAACTGAACGTGTCTGGGTCAGCGCAGGGTGCGGAGTTGAGCGAACTAAAGCCGATAATCGCATAGACCACGGCATCGGATTCGACAACAATCTCCTGTCCGATGCTGGAGTTGAAGTGGAATCCGCCACAGTTCTGACAGGTCGTGATCGGCACTGGACGGTACCGCGTGACCGTCTTCATTACCCATGTCGTGCCCTGCCGCACCCTCTCCTGAACGACGGAGCTGTTCTCGAGCTGCATCACCATTACGGATGAAAAGGAACAGGTCAGATTGCTGCCGTTATGGAAGCTGATGGGAATGCCGTGCTGGCCGTTGGAAGCGTTGTCCGAGCCGATCTTTACCTCAATCTGTTCCGGATCACAGATTGGCGCGGCAGGGCGATTTTCCGGATGCGCCATAGGGTTGTCGTAATCGATTGAGTCGATTGGAACCGAATAGTTGTCGTTTGTCGGGACGCTGCGGATTCTGTTGTTGTCGTCGCCGGGCTTCGCCGTCCGCTGCGGGTCCTGCGCAGCCGCGGTGAGCGTCACGAACAGTGCGACGAGTGCCATCCAGCGCATACGGATATTAGATGACATTCCCGGCCGATTCGCATCTAAATGCTACCCTCAAAAAACGGATATGGGTCTCTCACTCACTCTCAAGCGCATCGTCGAACAGAAAGCCGTGCTCACGCGTGAGGAGTCCCGTGCCCTGATGGCCGAGATCCTCACAGGCGACTTTACCGAGATCACGCTCGCCGGCCTGCTCACAGCCCTGGCTACCCGCGGCGAGACCGCCGCTGAGATCGCAGGCTTTGCCGAAGCCATGCGTCTGGCCGCCCTGCAACTTCCTCTCAACGCAGGCGAACGCGAAATGCTGGTCGACACCTGCGGCAGCGGCGGGGACCTGAGCGGCACCTTCAATATTTCCACCGCCGCGGCCCTGGTCGCCACAGCCGCCGGAGCCAGCGTTGCCAAGCACGGCAATCGTTCCGTCACTTCGATGTGCGGCTCCGCTGACGTATTGGAAGCCCTGGGAATTCCCATCTCACAGACCCCCGAGGCCGGCGCTGAAACCCTACGCCGTAACAGCTTCCTCTTTCTTCATGCACCTGAGCTCCATCCCGGCATGAAGGCCGTCATGCCGGTACGCCGCGCTCTCGGCGTCCGTACTGTATTCAACATCCTTGGCCCGATGGCGAACCCCGCCGGAGCCCCATCCCAGGTGATGGGTGTCTATGCGCCACACCTGGTGCCGGTCGTTGCCGAAGCCATGGCCATGCTCAACACGCGGCACGCGTTTATCGTGCATGGAAACGGCCTGGACGAAATCACGCTCGACGGCGCCACGCAGATCGCTGAAGTGAAGGGACGCGTCGTCTCGCTGATGACCTTGAAGCCGGAAGACCTCGGTCTGAAGAGTGCCCCTATCTCAGAGATCCGCGGCGGCGATGCAGTGGAGAACGCAGCCATCCTCACCGCCATCTTTGCCGGGCAACAAGGCCCACGCCGGGATGTTGTGGTGCTGAATGCCGCCGCAGTGCTGGTCGTCGCCGGCAAAGCTGCCACGCTGAAAGAGGGCGTTGCCCTGGCACAATCAACCATCGACTGCGGCGCGGTTACTGCTTTGCTGGAAAAGCTTCGCAGTTAAGCGCGGCTATATTTCGCCGAATCTGGAACTCAGTAAACCTTCTCCTCGTACAATTCACCGCAAGGAGAACTCCATGCCTATCGATCCGTCTATGGTCACCACCGCGTTTGAGCTGCCTGGCTATCGCATCGTTCGCAATATAGGAGTCGTCCGCGGCATTCTGGTACGCTCGCGCTCGATCTTCGGTTCTATCGGCGCCGGTCTGCAGACATTGATCGGTGGCAATATCACCATCCTCAGTGACCTCTGCGAGAAGACACGCAACGACGCCTTTCAAATGATGCTGCTGCACGCCGAGCAAAGCGGAGCCAATGCCGTCATCGCAGCCAAGTACGACGCGACCGAAATCATGCAAGGCGTCACCGAAGTGCTTGCCTACGGCACGGCTGTCGTTGTGGAGAAGATTTAGGGTTAGGG
>NZ_JBFRCY010000161.1:0-7768 GCF_052113305.1 Terriglobus sp. YAF25 | reverse complement strand
CTTCGTCACTCGTCGTTCCAGTGGACCGGCCACAGTTCTCTTCTCATTCCTCGATCTCGAAAAAATCTGCTCCCGGCGCTGATGACAGGAGTTTGATGACACACCCTAGAGTTGGTAACGGCTTCCGGCCTGTCAAAAGGTTGTAGGGATCGCACTAGGCCTTCTGACTATATTGAAGCTCCAAGCGGGTTGCGGCTCTGGCGGGGCGGAGTGCCGAAGAGTACAGTGCGGGCATGCATCACCTGTATGACGGTAACCGCGGCTACTCGACAACACCTACAGGACAATTCCCACGAGAAAGAGGCGATGAAGACTTTACGCGAGTTACCCTTCGAGCTTTGGCGAGCCGATCCGCGTGAGCTGCAGGCGAGCCTCAAGTTCTACTTCCAAGGAGAAAGAAAGTCGCATGAATCGTCGCCAGTTCCTCCGCAACACCTCTGCTGCCGCCGGTGGGGCGGTCCTCGGCTCGGCTGCGTCTGTCACGGAAGCTCAGGGCCAGCGCACCGCAAGTTCTGCTCCGAAGTCGAAGCCGAACATCATCGTCTATCTCTCTGACCAGTTTCGCCGGGACTTTGTCGGTGTGAATGGGGCAAACAGCTCCACCCGCACACCGAATCTCGACGCCATGGCGCGCCGCGGCAAGAACTTCACCCCGGGCCTGAAGTCGGAGTTGCCCACACTCGCGGGAGAGCTTCGTAAGGCAGGCTATACCTCTAACCTGATCGGGAAGTGGCATCTCTCGCCTGCAGCCGCGGCACAGGGCGGTGGTCCCGGCTACGTTCCACCCGAGTATCGTGGCGGCTTTCTCGATCTGTGGGAGGGCGCTAACGCTCTCGAACACACCTCACACCCCTACTACGGCTCACTCTTCGACGGCGACGGGAAGGAGATCAAGTTCGAGAACCAATACCGCGTCGACTTCCTGACCGATCGCGCGGAGCGCTTCCTTCGCCAGAAGCATGACAAGCCCTTCTTCCTCTTCGTCTCGCAGCTTGAGCCGCACCAGCAGAACGACGAGAACCGCATGGTCGGCCCCAAGGGCTCGGCCGAGCGATTCATCAATGCCCATGTTCCGCCGGATCTTCGCGCCTTTCCGGGTGACTGGCACCAGCAACTGCCTGACTACTACGGCGCCTGCGAAAGCATTGATGCTTCCGTTGGCCGTCTGCGCAAGATACTGCAGGAGACCAACCAGGCCGACAATACCATCTTCGTCTTCATGAGCGACCATGGCTGCCACTTCATGACCCGCAACCAGGAGTACAAGCGGTCCACACACAACAGCTCGATCCGCATTCCGCTCATCATCGATGGTCCGGGGTTCAACGGAGCGCAGCAGATTCCCGAGCTCACGGGCATCATCAACATCGCTCCCACGCTGTTGGAAGCTGTGGGAGTGCAGGCGCCATCTACATGGAAGGGACGCAGCTTCCTGCCGTTGTTGAACGACACGGCGGYTCGCGAGGCCTGGCCGAATAAGGAACTGGTCCAGATCAGCGAGTCCATGACCGCCCGCGCGATCCGCACACCGGAGTGGACCTACTGTGTGGCTGACATCTCCGGAGCTAAAAAGTCTGAGAGCCCCACCTATCTCGAGTGGCAGCTCTATGACCAGCGCAACGATCCGCACGAGCTCACCAATCTTGCGGGCCGCAAGGAGTATGTAGAGAAGGCGAAGGAGCTCAGAGCGGAGCTGCAGAAGCTGCTCGAGTACGCCGGTGAAGGCTCACCGGAGATCAAACCGGCGACCCTCTATCCGTGACGACCGTGGCGATGGCCTATCCGGCAAGTTCCGGGTAGGCCATCCGCTCTATCGAACCTGTCACTGAGGATGGCATATTGCTCTGGGTTATGCAGAGAAGACCCGGTATTACGATCGAGGCCTGAGTTTCAAAGATTGAACGGCTGATAGACCTTGTCCAGATACCGTTCCATATACCAGTCAGGATGAGCCGCGAAGTGGAAGTCGAGGCCGAGATAGAAGCTCTGGGCGTCGTGGGTGATGAGCGAGACCCTCTTCAGCGATTTCAGATCTGGGTGCTCAAGGACAGAACGGATCAACCACGTCCCAAGGCCCTGCCGGCGGCGCTCTTCGACGATAAACACGTCGCAGAGATAGGCGTAGGTCACATAGTCGGTGATGATGCGCGCAATTCCGATCTGACGTCCTTCTTCCAGCAGTGAAAAGCAGATCGAATGACGCAGCGCGCGATGCAGTGACTCCGGTGTGAGATCAGCCCCCCACCATTTGGCTTCGGAGAGAAATCCGTAGACGGCCTCGGGATCCAGCGAGCTGGGATCGGTGGAGATGACAAATCGCCCCTTCTCCCTCCGAAAATAATTAACACTCTTCGTGCCTTCCTGCTGCGGAGAAAGGAGGTTTTCGATTTCGGGGTATGGCCGGTTAGCCCTCACAAAATAAGAGCATAGTCGTCTTTCCGTCGCTTGGGCGGAAGGATGTTAATTATTAACAATTGAGCCCCCGGCGGAATGCTCTAGATTGCGTAGTCGTAGCGGAAGAGAAGGAGGGTCGCAAAGAGCACGATTCCAGAGCCGAGCAGGGCGTGCGGAGCGATGCGCTCTCTCAAAATGCCGAAGGCCAGAGCCACACCGAAGATCGGCATCAGGTAGAGCGAAGCCGATGCGAGGATGGTGTCCACCGATTCGAGAGCGCGGAGGAAGAGCACCATCGAAACGCCGTAGAGGAAGATGGCGAGATAGCCGAATGCGCTCCACTGCGTCATGGTCAGATGAGACAGGTTACGCACCCAGTTGGGCTCCAGCAGAAAGAGCACGGGCAGGCTGAAGACCATCGTGGACAGGTAACTGAAGAACAGGGTCTCAAGTCCGTTGAAATATTCGAGAAGACGCTTGGAATACACGTTGTAAAACGCGGAGCCGAAGCAGCCGATGGCGATAAGCCAGTTGCCGGCGATCTCGTGGATGCGGGTGCCGGGACTGGTGGCCCGATGAATCGGTGACAGCAGGATGACTCCGGCAAATCCCATCAGCAGTGCGCTTACCCGAAGCAGGGAAAGCCGTTCCCGCAGCAACCAGACAGCAATGATGGCGCCAAAGATAGGAATCAGCAGGCTCAGGATGGCGCCATTGGAGGCGGTTGACCAGCTGACGCCCAGCGTCATCCCTACCTGAGCCATAAGCTGTCCGCAGATTCCGGCAAGAAAGAACTCGCGGCGGTGTCTCCAGGCAGCGCGAAATCGTTCCGTGAGGTTGCCATGGATGGCAAGCACTCCCAGCCCGAGAAGAGTGATGCAGTAGAGCGGGAAAAGCGCGATCGCCAAAGGGCCAAGAGTGCCGGAGAGCAGCTTCACCGCGACTCCCTGGCCGGCCCACAGGAGATTGGCGGTCAGCAACATCAGAATGGCGCCGAGAAATTGGCCTCGGCCGAAAGCGCGTGCTGGAGCATTTCTCCTGTAGGTGTAGTGTAGGGATTCCATAGTTTTGGGCGTTTTCCGCAATGAAAACGCCGTTGCACTCCACTTTCGGGATACCCAGCAACGGGAGAAATGCTCTAGCAACACACCCATCCCTTGCCGGCTTTGAACTGCAGCGTACGTAGACCGAAGGCGTCGGTCCCGTCGGAACTGCCTTCAAAGATGTGCGGGGTTGCGCCGCGGTCGAGAGCGTACTCTTCCGCGAGTCTGAGGATTTTTTTACGGTCCTCCGCGCGGCCAAGAATGGCGACGACGCCTCCGGCGCCTCCACCGGTCATCTTTGCCCCTGGAAAACCTGCCTTCAGCGCGCGGTTTACCAGGTCGTCGCACGCCTGCGATCCGAGTCCGCACTCGCTATAGGCATGGTGCGACTGGCAGAGGATCTTGCCGATCAACTGGAGATTGTTTTCCGATACATCCCATGCGGTGGCTTCGAATAGCGAACTCGCCATCCGCACCCGGAAATTTTCTTCGACGGCGTAGCGGACGGCCGCACGCACTGGATACTCCCGCGATGGCTCAATCGCCGTGAAGGGATCGATGTGTTCTTCGTAACGCTCAAGGAACTCATGGCCTGTAAGCGACTTGGGAAGCCAATGCTCATAGTACGTACGAAACACCGGGTGAGGCAGGTTGGAAAGATAGCCATTCCAGCGCGCATCAACCCAGCGTGGAATGCCTGAGCTTGCATCGGGGCTGACCGCAAGTCCCTCCTTCTTGCAGATCATGCGGTATCCCATGAACGCCGCGGCACGCGCAGCTTCGTAGGCCGCGCCAGTGGTGGAGCGAGGCGCTATCGAGTCGATGCCCCATATCCGAAGACCGTCGGGCAGAGCGATGGCAGGGGAGGGATGGCAGGGTTGGCAGAGTATGGGAAGGAGATGGCTGTCTCTGCCCAGCACAATCGCGGCCTGATCCATGATGCCGCACGCGGCTCCGGCGACAACGTTCTCAACCCATTGCCCCGCGGTTGCCAGGGCCACGGCACTCAGTGGAATGCCCCAGGCGGCAGAGATGGCTTTGAGGGCGGCGATGGTCAGCGCAGCCGAGGAACTGACTCCCTTGTTGGGAGGAAGGTCGGAATGGAGGAAGAGGTTGAGGCCGCCTGGTGCGTCCAGTGTCTCAGCTCCTTCGGACTGACTCTTGAGGAAGTAGACCGCTCCCAGGACATAACGTCCCCAGAAGCTGCCTTCCTCTGCGTTGCACATCGCCTGTATGGCATTCGCATCGGATAATTCGCTCAGGCTGAGGTCGAATTCTGTCTTCCAGCCATAGCGAGCGGCGCCGGGATTGAGCACATGCACGGTCTCGTCAGGGCGAGACTGGCAGGCCGCCCATACTGCCTCCCGCAACAGGCCCTGCAGGACCCCGCCACCGGTATAGTCGACGTTCCCGCCCATCACATCCAGCCGTCCAGGGGCGCGCGCAAGCAGGACTGGGGTTTCGGGCGTGAAGAAGTCGCGCGTTGTCGCAAGCGCTGCCGCGACATGTTCCTCAACACCGTGTGATTCCAGTTCGCTGGTTCGTGGCGATGGCATTCTGCCACAGGCTACCGAACCGCTGTACAAGGAACGTTAATATTAGGGCGTTGCGACTTGAACCTTCGTCATCTGTCCCAGGCGTGCCAGGTCCTCCGGCGAGATTCCCTTGTCCGTAAGAATCAGATCGCAGTCCTCGATACCACAGAGGCGATAGGTCGCCTCCGTTCCAATTTTGCTGCTGTCGACGACTAGGACTTTGCGTTTGCCGGCCTGCAGCAGCTCATGCTGCGCATCGGGATCGTGGACCATAACGCCCCGGCTGAATGAGACGGCCGCGGCGCCGAAGATCACGGTGTCGGCAAAGATCGAGGTCAGGCTTTTCGCGACCGCGTGTCCGATGAGGTCATGGCTGCTGGGACGGTACACCCCGCCGGTGAGTTCAACCCGAATGCCCTCGGCAGAGGTGAGTTCTTCCAGTGCCGCCAGGGAAAAGGTGAACACCACGACATTCCGGCGGGCGCGCAGCTCACGCGCGACGTGAAGCGTGGTGGTGCCGGAATCCAGCACCACGGATTCTCCGTCGCTCACCAGGGCTGCGGCGGCCGCACCGATGCTGCGCTTGGCGTGCGACATCTTCTCCAGGCGCTCGAAGAAGCTGCGCTCGGCTCCGCGCCAGTGCYCGATGCGGGCTCCACCTGGAATGCGGATGACCTGTCCGGCTTCGACCAGCTTTTGCAGATCGCGGCGTACGGTCATCTGCGAGACGTGAACACTCTCGGCGATCTCAGCGATGGACGCTGATGTGTTCATTTTTAACAACTGCACGATCGAATCAAGTCTTGAATGTTCAGCAGTTTCACTCATTCCGGTCTGGCAATCCTATGGGCGTCCGCACGATTATAGCGTGATCTGTGGGAATGGAATGCAAAGAGGAACAGGTGTGCCATCGATTAGGATGTGTTTTGTGTTGTGAAAATAATTCACATAATTTGGGATCGTTTTGTCACCTATTAACATCCGGTCGTTACTGTTCACATCATCGAGCCTGAATCTTCCCGCCTCTTCGAGAGCAGCGGGCCTTCTCCACGTTTCGCCTGCGATGACGAACACCGAAAGTTTTGGAGACTTTATGAACCGCACCATCTTTTTCTCCCATGTACTAGAGCATTTTCCCTGTTGCTGGGTATCCCGGCGCCGCTCCAGAGGAGACGGCAGGAGATCAGGGCTGCTCTTCGCCGCAGTGGCGCTGTGTTGCACGCTGTTGTTGAGTGGACCTGTCTTTGCGCAAACCTTCTATGCCTCGATCAGCGGCCTTGTTAAGGATGCGGACGGAGCCGTGATTCCCGACGTCGCCGTTACCGTGCATGAGAACAGCACGGCAACGGATTACAGGACGGTAACGAACAAGTCCGGAGCGTATCGTGTCTCCTTCTTGAAGCCGGGCAGCTATACGGTCCGCTTTGAGAGGAGCGGCTTTGCCCAGTACGTAACGAACGCGCAAAACCTGGTGTTGAACCAGGAACTTGTCGTCGACACGCTGCTCAAGCCCGGAGCCACCTCTGAAGTCGTCACGGTCACCGGTGATTCCAACACGCTGAACACCGTGAACGCGCAGATCGGCGGCGAGCTCAGCGGACAGGAACTGGTCGATCTGCCGGAGACGACGGGAAGCAAGGGCGCGAATGAGTTTCTGATCACAAAGACCTTCGCGGGCGCCTCCAGTACCAGCCAGGACTACTCCAATGTGAATAATCTTTCGCTGGGTGGTGGCAGGCCGGTCTCGAATCCCATCATCATCGATGGCCTGCCCAGCAACATGGGCGTCGATGGCACCTATGGTCTGATTCCTACGCCCGACTCAACAGAAGAGCTGCAGGTACTGACGTCGCCGTTCTCAGCCCAGTATGGCCAGACTGGCGGCGGCGCGATTCTTACGACCACGAAGTCCGGAACGGATAAGTTTCATGGTTCGGCCTTCGAGTCCTACAGCTCGCAGGCGCTGAATGCGCGCGGATACTTCACGGCTCCAAACGCGGTGATTCCGGCGCAGTCATTCAACTACTTCGGCGGCTCGCTGGGCGGACCGGTATGGCTTCCGCGGATCTTTGACGGACGCAAGCATCGGCTGTACTTCTTTACGGATTGGGAGAATACGCTGAATAACTCAGCGAGCACGTTGAACACCAACGTGCCCACAGTGGCCGAGCGCAATGGTGATTTCTCCGGACCTTCCGCGTTGGGCGGCGCTACGCCTACTGTCTACGATCCGAACACGACGGTCGTTGCCAACGGCAAGATCAGCAGGACCGCATTCAAAGGCAATATCATTCCCACCAATCGGCTTGATCCCGTGGGCATGAGCATCCTCTCCTTCTTCCCCCAGCCCAACTGCAGCTATACCGTCGGCGCTGTGACCAATAACTACTGCGTCAATCCTGTAGCTCACAGCAGCTATCTCTACAATGCGGACCGTGTCGACTTCAACGCTTCGGACTATGACCACATCTGGGCAAAGTTCTCGCGTGACGGGCCAACCAACCAGCCGGTTCAGTTCATTCCGAATGCGGCGAACACGTCCGCAATAAACGGTTGGGTTGACGATCATTATGAGATGTCCTGGAGCCATATCTTCTCTCCTCGTATTTCGAATGAGGCTCGTATCGGCTACGTCTCGGAAGAGAATTTCAGCCGCCCGCAGCCGGCTCCTGCTGAGATCGGTCTGAAAGGTGTCCCGCTAACGCAGTTTCCCAGCATCTCCACGACGCAGTTCGCCAGCTTCGGCGCAGGTTCTTATGCCAAGACGAGGGACGGTCACATCATTGTGAACGATGC
>NZ_JBFRCY010000160.1:0-7128 GCF_052113305.1 Terriglobus sp. YAF25 | reverse complement strand
ACCTGTTACAAACTCACGCCGATCCATCCACTCTCCCTGGGCGTGTGGTCCAACTTCTGACTGACGGGAAGTTGGACCACATGCCGTCGCTCTGCATGATATTCCGTGGGGAAGTACTATATCCAAGTCATGAGTCTGAACATCTCCGGTGTCACGATCAACGCCCCCGTCTCTGCCGCTCACGCCGAAATCCTCACTCCTGAAGCACTTGCCTTCGTGGTTGAGCTGCACCGCGCCTTCAATCCGCGCCGTAAGGAGCTGCTGGCGGCACGCGTTGTGCGCCAGGCGCTTCTGGACGCCGGAGAGAAGCCCGACTTCCTGCACGAGACCGCGCACATCCGCATGGGTGACTGGCGCTGTGCTCCGATCCCGGCCGATATCCAGGACCGCCGGGTGGAGATCACCGGTCCGGTAGACCGGAAGATGATCATTAACGCGCTGAATTCGGGCGCGAAGGTCTTCATGGCCGATTTTGAGGACTCGTCCACGCCCCTGTGGAACAACCTGCTCGAAGGCCAGGCAAACCTGCGTGACGCGATCCGCCGCACCATCACCTTCGAGGATGCGAAGACCGGCAAGAGCTACAAGCTCAATGAGCAGACGGCAGTGCTGTTCGTCCGCGCGCGTGGATGGCATATGGAGGAGCGGCATATCGTCGTGGACGGCGAGCCGATGTCGGGCTCGATCTTCGACTTCGGCCTGTACTTCTTCCACAATGCCAAGGAGCTTGTGGCGCGGGGCAGCGGACCGTACTTCTACCTGCCGAAGATGGAGTCGCATCTGGAGGCGCGGGTCTGGAACGAAATCTTCGTGAAGGCGCAGGATCTGCTGGGCGTTCCTCAGGGCACCATCCGTGCGACGGTGCTGATCGAGACCATTCTCGCGAGCTTCGAGATGGACGAGATTCTCTATGAGCTGCGCGACCACTCGGCCGGCTTGAACTGCGGCCGCTGGGACTACATCTTCTCGTTCATCAAGAAGCTCGCCGCCGACACCAGCGTGGTGTTGCCGGACCGCGGTCAGGTGACCATGACGACGCACTTCATGCGCAGCTACTCGAAGCTATGCATCAAGACCTGTCATCGCCGCCAGATTCATGCCATGGGTGGCATGTCAGCTTATATTCCGATCAAGTCAGACCCGGTCGCGAACGAGAAGGCCCTGACGCAAGTGCGCGCCGACAAGGAGCGCGAGGCGACCGACGGACACGACGGTACCTGGGTGGCCCACCCCGGCCTGGTGCCGGTAGCGCTCGAGGTCTTCAACCGCATCATGCCGCAGCCGAATCAGATTGCGAAGCAGTTGCCGGAGTACACCGCGACCGCCGCCGATCTGCTGGAGATTCCGGCAGGAGAGATCACAGAGGCGGGTTTGCGCCAGAACGTGGCCGTCGGTCTGGGATACGTGGAAGCGTGGCTGCGCGGCATCGGCTGCGTACCGCTCTTCAACCTGATGGAAGATGCAGCAACGGCTGAGATCTCCCGCGCGCAGCTCTGGCAGTGGATCCACCATCACGCAAAGCTGAACGATAGCCGGGCGGTGACGGCGGAGCTCGTAGAGCAGACCATCGATGAAGAGCTGGAAAAGCTGAAGCCGACGCTGGATACGGAGCGGAGCGAGTCCTATGCCAAAGCCGCAGTGCTGATGCGGGACCTGGTCCGGGCAGAGAAGTTCCCGGAGTTCCTCACGCTGCCGGCGTATACGCAGGTGCTGCGAGAAGAGACGTTCGCGTAACTTTTTGTTTTGTCAGCGGAGAAGTCTGTTTTGTTGTGGGGTGCCCCACATACGCGGAGCTTATGTGGGAGATCGAGCGGAGCTCGATCCGTCCTTCAAATGGAGATTTGTGGCTTCCAGGCCCACCCTAACGTTGTGAGGGTGGGGCACCCAGACTGGGACGAATCGGTAGAAAAGCAGACTTCTCCGCTATCCTTCACCCCAGCCAGCAAAGCTGGCCGGGGACCCCGAGCGCTACGAAATGACAAAAATAAAAGTGCGGTTCTGCCTAAACCGCTACGGGCGTGCCGGCTATGGTCACCTGGTTTTTACCCGCGCGTTTGCTGACATAAAGGGCGCGATCGGCCTGTTGAATCAGGAGCGCCGTGTCATGTTCGCGGATATCGGCCCAGTTGGCGATGCCGATGCTGATGGTGATGCGCCCGATCGGGGAGCTCTGGTGAGGGATATCCAGCTCCCAGATCGCGTTCAGCATGGATTCCGCAACACGGCGGGCACCGCCCGCGTCGGCTCCCGGCAGCAATACGCCGAACTCTTCGCCTCCCAGGCGGGCAACGACATCCCCTCCGCGTCCGACCTTGCTCTGCAATGCCTGTGCAATCTGCCGTAGACAGTCATCGCCTGCCTGATGGCCGTACAGATCGTTGTAGGCCTTGAAAAAATCCACATCGATCATCATGATCGAGACGCCTGCCGCACGGCTCAGCTGTCGCAGCAGAGCATCGTCAAAGGCCCGGCGATTGGGCAGAACGGTCAGGGCATCCGTATTGGCCAGCCTGGCCATGGCCAGTTTTTCGCGCGTCAATGTCTCGCGCTCCATCTGCCAGATCTCTTCTGTCTGTTTCAGTGAGGAGATATCGCGGATGGTGCCGACGTAGCCCATGACCGCGCCTGACGCCTCGTCGAAGTAGGCACGGGCGACCGCCTCTACCCACCGGTAGCCGCCCTCTTTCTGCGCGATGCGGTAACGGATGACATGCTGACGTTTGCCGCTGGCCATGCTCTCCATTACCAGACGGGCCATGTCGCGGTCATCCGGATGGAAGGTCTGCATGCGATCCATCGCGAGAAACTCGGCCGGGGTCCAGCCGGTGAGCGTCTTGATCGCCGGTGAGATGTACCGCCGTGTTCCATCGAAAGAGGACAGGATGATGGTGTCCTCGGCATTCTGGAGCAGCGTCTGGTAGATGGAACGCGCTTCTTCGGCGGACCGGGCGTCGCGGCGCCGCTCATCCAGCAGTGCGCCTACCGGAAGCGCCGTTACAGCGCTGACGATAAGGAAGAGCTGCAAGAGCACCATGCGATGCTCGGCGCTGGCATTGACCGTCAGCCAGAATGGACCGTGATGCATGCTGGTTGCGGTGGTGCCTACGATCGTGAGCACCACGCCGGAGAAGGTGGCGCCTTCCAGGCCCATAGCGAGCACCATGATCACCATGGGCGGGAAAACGAAATAGAGAAGCGGATTCTGATTCTGCCAGAATGCGTAAACCGCCGTAGCCACAAAGGCACTTCCGGTGAGGATCGTTCGTAGAAGGTACGGCCGTAGTTTCTTGAAGGTTCTGTACTCTCCGCTGGTAAGAAACAGAACCACCGGCATGACGATGGCGATGCCAAGCGCGTCTGACAGCACGGAGGTCGTAGCCACATGCAGGAAGCTCTGGTGGGTGACCGGAGCCACCGGGATAGCGGCGAAACTACCCATCACGGCCGGAGCAACGATGGCGGCGATACCGAAACGTAGAACGTGCGCGCGTTCCTTGAGGTCGTCAAAGGTCGTTACGGCCGGGCTTATGATCCAGCCACAAAGAAACACCTCACAGGCATTGATCAGGCCGATCATCAGGGCAATGCCTGGCGGCAGGCCGGCGACGGCAGCACCCAGTATCAGGCCGACAGCACCGGCAGCCTGGCGAGCGAGAACAGCCGCCCAGTCACGTGGCCATAAGGGCAGCAGCAGGCCAAGCTGCAGACCTGTCAGGGGCCAGAGATAGATCAGTTGATCGCTGCGTCCAAGCACACCCAGGGTCAGCCACGTCGCCAGAAATGTGGCGACGAGCGTCATCAGCAGTGCGGGAATGCTCAGCGTGCCGGAGACCGATCGGTTCATGCGGATGAATGTGACGGCTGATATCTACAGGGATTGTAGCCCCATCCGTTTTCCCGCTACCGAAACTTGTCCTGATGGAGAGATCGGAGTCCCACATCAGGAGCGGCGATGCAGTAGATCCTCTGCGGACAGATTACGGATGCTGGCATCCAACAGTTCCACCATGTGGAAGGTGGGAATCTCCGCATGGCCACGCCGGCGCAGACCGGCCTGGAGCTGCAGCAGGCAGCCGGGGTTGGCGGAGATGAGCGCCTCCGCTTCGGTCGAAAGCAGGTTGTCGACCTTACGGTCACCAAGCTCGGCTGCCGGTTCGGGCTGAACAAGGTTGTAGATGCCCGCTGAACCGCAGCAGAGATTGGCCTCGGGCACCTCGCGGAGATCCAGGCCAGGAATGGTCTTTAGCAGATTCCGCGGTTCGGCATAGATACCCTGGGCGTGGCGCAGGTGGCAGGCATCCTGGTATGCGACCCGCAAGGGCAGGGGATGCCGCGGGCTTCGAGGTTCAAGGACGCTCAGTAGCTCCGAGATATCGCGGCACTTCGCGCTGAAAGCCGCAGCGCGTTCAGCCCATTGCGGGTCGTCGCGGAGCAGAAAGCCATACTCCTTCATCGTGGAACCGCACCCGGCAGCGTTGATGGCGATGTATTCGACATTGGCTGCCTCGAATTGGGCGATGGTCTGTTTGGCCATCCGCAGGGCTTCGTGCTCGACACCGGAGTGCACCATCAGGGCACCGCAGCACTGCTGGTTCTCAGGGACGACGACCTGGCAGCCCTCGGCCTCCAGCACTCGCGCGGTAGCTTCGTTCACATGCTGGAAGAAGACCTGCTGGACGCAGCCGGTCAGAAGACCGACGCGCGGACGGTCGTTCGCCTTGGTCTTAGACGGGTTGATGTGGCTGCGGAAGAGCGAGTCAGGCACACGAGGCAGCAGGGCCTCCATCGCCTGCAGACGCTTGGGCAGCAGCTTCAGAACCCCGGTGGCACGAACGAGCTTCTGCAGTCCAAGCCGCTGATAGGCGAACATGGGATAGGCCATCAGGCGCAGCCGCGCGGGATGAGGGAAGGTGGCGAACAGCAGCTTGCGAAACAGAGAGTCATCGGTCGCGCGGGGAATGTGGCGTTCGACCTGTGAGCGGGTGTCCTCGATGAGCTTGTTGTATTGCACGCCGGAGGGGCACGCGGTCATACAGGCCATGCAGCCCAGACAGTTGTCCATGTGCGTGCGGAAGGTCTGATCCAGACCGGCTTCCCCCTGCGTGGCCTTAGCCATCATGTAGATGCGTCCGCGAGGCGAGTCCATCTCTTCGCCCCACAGTACATAGGTGGGACATGCGGGGAGGCAGAAGCCGCAATGGACGCAGTCGGAGAGCAGTTCCTTTGACGGCGGATGATGCGGGTCAAAGGCCGAGGGCTTGGGAGGAGCTTCGATCTGGTGCAGATGAGACATGGCTAGCGGACCGGTTGCGCAGCTGGCTCAGCCGCCAGCGGGTTAAGTGTCTGGTTGGGATCGAACTGCTGCTTGACGATCGTCATCAGTGAAGAAGGCTCTTCCGGCCCCCATGGTGGCGTCGGGTCGTCCTGAGGGTGTTGAGGAATCGATAAAACTGTCATTGAACCAGCATCAGTATGCGCAGAGAGGCTTCCCAGTGCGGAATACGTTTGGCTGATATTTGGAAAGCAGGCGTAGAGGATGCCTATCGCCTGCGCGACGCAGCGCCCTCCAAGCTGGATAACGTTCGCAGCCTTGGATGAAAGTTCCGACGGCTTGCCGGTCACTTTCACCAGAAAGGCATCCGGTGTATTCATCACGTCTTCGCGAGCTGTCCATACATCAGGCGATGACGGATTGATTGCCATGCCATGCTGTCGCGCCAGTCCCGTCAGCATAGCCTCCTGCTTTGCCTCGGGATGCGCGTTGAGTTGAATGTCCAACGCGAAGCCTGACGTGTCGCCGCGTAGTTGCAGCGCCTGCGTAGCCAGATGGCTATCGCGAATCGCCTGCATCAGGGGTGCAAGCTTCTTGGCGCTCTCCGCTGCCACAGTGAAGCTTTGTGCGTAGCGCGGCAGGGCATACAGGCGGAAGGTCACCTCGGTGATGACAGCCAATGTGCCGAGAGAACCGACCATCAGCTTCGGTAGATCGTAGCCGGCGACATTCTTCACCACGCGGCCGCCGGTACGGGCAATCGTGCCATCGGCCAACACAATGGTCATGCCGAGCACCTGGTCGCGCAGAGAGCCGTAACGATGACGCAGAGCACCGGAGTCGTTGGTTGCGCAGATTCCTCCAACGGTAGCCGTAGCCGGCCATAGCGGATCCAGCGCAACAAACTGACCGTGCCGCGCGAGTGTCTGCTGCAGCGTCTCCCAGGTACAGCCTGCTTGTACGGTGCAGGTAAGGTCTTGCCATGGATGATCGACAACGCGATTCAGGCGCCGCAGAGAGATTTCAAGCTGTGGCTCGGCTGCAACTCCCCAGATAAGTTTCGTGCGGCCGCCGGTGGGCCGTACCTTCAGCCCATGGTGATCGGCGAAGCCCGTGATCGCGGCAACTTCGTGGGTGTCCTTTGGAGAAACGACGAAGACGCCATTGCGCTCCACGACAAACTCAGACCCAACGAGTGGAGCCAGATGTTCAGCGAGATTGGTGAGTACCTGCATTAGAAGACCTCCGCAATGCCGGAGGCTTCCACCGGATGAGGAACATAGTGGCCACGCTTCTGCTCACCGCAAAGCCGTGGCGTGGGGAAGAGCTTCTCCGGGTTGGCAATGTTGTCAGGATCGAAGGCGCGGCGCACGCGCTGCATCGTTGCCAGATCGGCGGGAGCATACATATAGCTCATGCTGCACTGCTTCTCGCGGCCTACACCGTGTTCGCCGGTGATGGAGCCGCCAGCTTCGACACAGAGGTCGAGGATGCGCATGGAGAGATCGATGGCGCGCTCCTCTTCGCCAGGGTTGTCACGGCTATAGAGCACGATGGGATGCAGGTTGCCGTCTCCGGCGTGAAAGACATTCGTAACCCGCAGACCTTCCGCGTTGGCCATGGCGGCAATCTTCTCCAGAACGACAGGGAGCGTGGTGCGGGGAATGACGCCATCCTGCACGATGTAGTTAGGACTCAGGCGGCCGGCGGCGGCGAAGGCTGCCTTACGCCCTTTCCAGATCAGCAGGCGATCCGCCTCGTCGACCGCATGGCGTGTCTCGAGAGCGCCGTTTTTACGGCAGAGTTCCAACACCTGTTCTGCCTGCAGCTTGACCTCGGCCAAAGGCCCGTCGACC
>NZ_JBFRCY010000159.1:0-11981 GCF_052113305.1 Terriglobus sp. YAF25 | reverse complement strand
TCTCCATCCACCTGCATGGCCGATGCTACAACCCCGCCCAACAGCGCTGCTGCCACGTTGTCAGGATGTCCCTCAATCCGCGTGACTTCCCGCAGCAGGCGAGCTTCGTTCCAGCCCAATCCACCAATCTGATTGGCCAGCAGCACCGCGGCCACAATCGCGGCAGCGGAGGAACCGCAGCCACGCCCCAGCGGAATATCGTTCCGAAGCGTCAGCTTAAGGCCCGGAACAGGGCGACCTGACGCCCGCAAAAGATCGCCAATTGTCTCGAGGATCAGGTTATGTTCGAGCCGTCCGCACAGTTGCGCATCCCGGCCGGAAGCGGCGACGGAGGTCTGTTCGGAGACCTCCGCATCGACTTCCAGATACATGGCCAGCGCCATACCGAGGGCGTCGAATCCCGGCCCGAGGTTGGCAGAACTTGCAGGGACTCTTACAGATACGGTCATAACTGAATGCTGCTCTCAAGCGCCTTGAGAACCGCGTCGGTCTGAGCTTCCAGCACGATCGGCGGCTTTCGCAACGAAGAAGCTTCCTGGTCCGAAAACAGAGTTCCACGATGAAAATCGATGGTGTASTCCGGATCCTTCAGGGTGTGGCCGGTCAGCAGCAGGACAACCCGCTCCTCGCGTCCAACGCGCCCGTCCCGGGTAAGCTTCTTCAGGCCCGCCAGGGTCACGGCGGAGGCCGGCTCACAACCGATGCCTTCAGCACCAATCTCGGCCTTGGCCTGGGCGATCTCCTGTTCGGAGACCTCTTCCACCCATCCGCCGGTAGCGCGGATAATCCGCACAGCCTTCTTCCAGCTTGCCGGATTGCCGATGCGAATTGCGGTTGCCCGGGTATCGGCAACAACAGGCTCAAGCTGTTCTCCGCCACTCGCCTGCATGGCCCGATAGAGCGGATTTGCACCGTGCGCCTGGATCACTGAGATCTTCGGAACACGGCTGATGAGGCCCAGGCGCTTCATCTCTTCGAATCCCTTGCCGAGCGCGGAGCTATTGGCCAGGTTGCCGCCGGGGACGATCACGTGCTCCGGCACCTGCCAGTCCATCTGCTCCACCATCTCGAGAGCGGGCGTCTTCTGCCCCTCGAGCCGATAGGGATTCACCGAATTGAGCATGTAGATTGGCAAACGCTTCACCAGGTCATTCAGGATCCGGACGCAGCCATCGAAATCGCTCTTGAGTTGGATGGTCAATGCGCCATAGTCCATGGACTGCGACAGCTTGCCCCAGGCGATTTTGCCCTCGGGAATAAACACGATGCTGGTAAGGCCGGCGCGCGCGGCATAGGCGGCCATGGCGGCTGAGGTATTTCCGGTAGAAGCGCACGCGACCACCTTGAAGCCTCGCTCGGCAGCGACCGACAGAGCGGCGGTCATGCCGGTGTCTTTAAAGCTGCCCGTTGGATTCATGCCCTGGTGCTTGGCCAGCAGCCAGTCCACGCCGGCAATCTTCCCGCAGCGAGGCAGCTCATACAACGGTGTATTGCCCTCACGCAGGGTCACGGCATGGGATGGATCGTCAAGAATCGGCAACAGGTCGCGGAAACGCCAGACACCGCTCTGATCGATCGGGAGGGTGGAAGAGCGGCGTTCCTGCCACAGCCAGCGGAGCGCACCCGCATTAGGAAGGTTAGCGCCATCGGACGACCACGGGTAAACCACTTCGTACAGCTCACCGCACTGGGCACAGCGAAAGTTGGAGGTCGCATCCGTACCGGCAATGCGCGCACCGCACCTCCAACTGTCGGCACTGGAATCATCCAATCTCAAGTCCCTTGCGATCGCCGACCCGGAGCACGCCCCATATGGCCGTGCTGCAGTGGAGGCCTTGAAAGCTCTCAAGCTCCAGGACAAGGTCAAGGATCACCYTGTGCGCGCTGAAAACGTAGGTCAAGCCGGCCAGTTTGCTTTCACCGGGAATGCCGAACTTGCCATCATCTCGAAGACGCTGGCAGTCTCCCCGAAGTTCAAACAGTCCGGGACGTTCGTGCTCTTCCCTTTTGCCAGCTATAACCCCATCACGCAGACAGCAGTCGTGCTGCGCAGCTCAGCCCAGCGCGATGCGGCTCACGCGTTTCTGAACTGGTTTCTCTCGAGCGAAGTTCAGCCGCACCTCCCTGACCTGGGACTCACGCCGGTGAAGTGAGTCCGTCACAAAAGCCCCGGTACACTGTCCTTCACCGATGGATCTCGACGCTCTGTGGCTGACATTCCGCCTGGCTCTCACCACGACCGCCATTCTGCTGTGCCTTGGACTCCCGCTGGCGGCATGGCTGTCCCACGGACAAAGCCGTTTGCGTCCGCTGGTGCAAGCGCTGGTTGCTCTGCCATTGGTACTGCCGCCGACTGTGCTGGGCTTTTACCTCCTCGTGCTGCTTGGCCCCACGACCGCAGTCGGACGCGTCATCACAACGACTCTCGGACATCCACTCGCCTTCTCTTTTACGGGGCTGCTGATAGGTTCCCTGCTGTACAGCCTTCCCTTCGCCGTACAACCCCTGGTCAGCGGCATGATGGCGATCGCGCCAGAGTTGCGGGAGGCTGCAGCGACGCTGGGCGCCCGGCCCTCGGTTGTCTTTGTACGGGTGACCATGCCGCTGATACGTCCATCGTTGCTGACCGCCGGGATTCTGACCTTCACCCATACCGTCGGCGAATTCGGAGTCGTGCTGATGCTGGGCGGCAATATCCCGGGCGCAACGCGGACCCTCTCCATCGCGCTCTACGATCAGGTTGCCGACTTCAACTTTGCTGCAGCCAATCGCACGGCTCTTCTTCTGCTGGTCTTCTCGTTTGTTTCGTTGTTGCTCGTCCACTGGCGAGCCGGACAAAGGAGCACTCGCCTTGTCTGAGCCATTGCTGCACGAACATATCACCGCGACGCTGGACTCCATCACGATTGACGTCACTGTGGTGCTGCGCTCGCCGTGGACGGTACTCTTCGGACCGTCAGGCTCCGGGAAGTCGACCATCCTTCGCAGCATCGCCGGGTTGCGCGGAGGTGCACCAGCCTGGAAACGCCATATCCCCCTCGCCTCACAGCAGGCTGCGCTGTTTCCACATATGACGGTCRAAGGGAATCTCGAATTTGGCCGCGAACTCCCGACGGGAGATTTCAAGCGGGAACAGGAGCTCCATGCCGAGCGGTTTCAGGATCTGGTTCGCCTGTTCCGTATTGGCGATCTTCTGGAGCGCTATCCGGCACAACTTTCCGGTGGCCAGGCACAACGCGTCAGCGTAGCCCGTGCGCTGATGCCCAGGTACTCGCGCCTGGTGCTGCTGGATGAACCGTTTACCGGGCTGGAGCAGACGTTGCGCGATGAGCTTCTGCTCACGCTCAAGCAATGGACGCGCGAGCACAGGCTTCCCATCCTCTCCGTCACGCATGATGTCACGGAAGCGCTTCTTCTGGAGGCGGAAGTGATCAAGCTTCATGAGGGACGCATCGCAGCTCAGGGACCGGCGCAGGAGGTGCTCGCCGAGGAACGCCTTCAGCTCTTGCGCAGCCTCGATGGGTCACGAACCTTTACTCTGTAGTCTGTCCGTGCGTATCCAGCAGAACATTCCGCTCGCACCCTACACCACGTTGAAGGTCGGTGGCGCGGCTCGTCTCTTCGTCGAGGCAGGCGGCGAAACCGAGATCTTTGATGCGCTGCGTTTCGCACGGGAAGAGCGTATTCCAGTCTTTGTCCTGGGAGGCGGTTCCAATCTGCTTGTACATGACAGCGGCTTCGATGGGCTGGTGATTCGCATTGCGCTGAAAGGGATCGCGCAGCAGGGCCACACGTTGATAGCGGCGGCGGGCGAAGAGTGGGATGCACTGGTGCAGCTTGCCGCTGAGCGGAACCTACAAGGCATTGAGTGCCTCGCAGGCATTCCCGGCACGGTGGGTGGGACGCCAGTCCAGAATGTGGGCGCCTATGGGCAGGAGGTCTCGCAGACCATCACCCAGGTTCGCGCTATCGATCGGGCAACACTCACACCGCTCGTGTTCACCAATGCAGAATGTGGCTTTGCCTACCGTCGTTCTCGCTTCAATCACGAGGACATCGACCGGTATATCGTCACGGCGGTGAGCTTCCGGCTGTTACCCGGCGGTGCTCCATCGTTGGCCTACGCCGATCTGCAGCGCGCGTTTCTGCCGAGTGAAACGCCCTCGCTGATGGAGGTTGCGACCAAGGTCCGGAAGATTCGCGCAACCAAGGGCATGGTTCTGATTCCCGGCGATGCGGATACCCAGTCCGCCGGGTCTTTCTTCAAGAATCCCGTCGTTCCGGCCGAGGTCTACGAGTCCATCGCCACCGGCCATGCCACCGTACCCCACTGGCCCGCACCCGGAGGTGTGAAGCTGTCGGCAGCATGGCTTCTGGAGGCCAGCGGTTTCCACAAAGGCTTTACTCTCGGCCAGGCTGGACTCTCCACCAGACATGCGTTAGCCCTCACCAACCGCGGCGGAGCGACGGCGGGGGAGATTCTGGCCCTGCGCGACCATCTGCGGGCCGGTGTGGAAACCCGTTTCGGCATTCGTCTGGAGCAGGAACCGGTCGAGCTCTAGACCATTTACAATGGAATCTGGAGGAAATCCGAATAATGTACCCAGAGATCATGGTCATCCCCATGCGCGAAGAGTTGACCCGCGCAGGCATCGCAGAGGCTCGCACCGCGACCGAAGTGGACACAGCCCTGGCCAAGCCTGGCACCACTATGGTGATTGTGAATTCGATCTGTGGCTGCGCTGCCGGTAAGATGCGCCCCGGCGTTCGCATGGCCCTGTCGAACCCCACTCTCCCGGACCAGTCCATTACTGTCTTCGCCGGTCAGGACCGTGAGGCCACCGAAAAGGCGCGCGGTTACTTTGGCGGACATCCGCCGACCTCGCCGTCGATCGCCATTCTGCGTGATGGACAGTTGGTATACCTGATGCAGCGCTCGGCGATCGAGACATCGACTGCTCCCGCTATCGCCCAGGAGCTGCAGCGGGCTTTCGACACCTACTGCGCCAAAACCACAGCGTAAGTTTAGAAAACTCTTTTGTTACAGACATGGCTCACTTTTCCATTGGATTGGCCGATGGAGAAAGTGAGCCATGTCTGTTATGGAATACATTCCCCAGCCCCGGTTCTTCGAGATGCTTGGCAGCAGTCCAGCAATGGAGCGGTTGAGATTACAGCTCGAGCGCATTGGGCCACACTTCCGCACCATTTTGTTGACAGGTGAAACCGGCGCCGGCAAAGAGCTTGCTGCGCGTACCCTGCATCAACTCAGCCCTGCCGCGAACGAGCCTTTTCTGGTCTACGACCCTGCTGCAACCATTGAAGAGTCGTTGGAATCAGCCGCTCGTGGAACGCTGTTCCTGGATGAAGTCGGCGACACCTCGTCCGCCGTTCAGGCGAAGCTGCTGCGCCTGATGCGCATGGTCGACACCCGCATTATCGCGGCTACGTATCGTAATCTGCGGCATCAGGCCGCCATCGGTGAGTTCCGCTCAGACCTGTATTACCGTCTCTCGACAGTCGAGATCGAGGTGCCACCGCTGCGGCAGCGCATGGAAGATCTGCCATTACTTGTGGAGCACATCCTCTCCCGCGCTGGAGATCGATATCACAAGCCGGCTATGGAGATCTCGAGTGAGGCCATGGAAATACTCCGCAGCTATTCGTGGCCTGGCAACATTCGCGAACTAGAGAGCGTGCTGAACAACGCCGCCATGCAACAGGAAGGAATTGTCATTCATACGATCTCGCTTCCAGAGCCGGAATCGCCGGTGAAAGCAGATTCGCTGCCCGTCCGTCTGGATGACCTGATCTCTCGCCACGTGCGTGGGGTGCTGGCACAGTGCGAAGGCAACAAGGTACGCACAGCAGAGCTGCTCGGCATCAGCCGCTCGACACTGTACCGCATGCTGGAGGCATAGCTACGGGCCGCGGTCATTCTGGGCCTGCGTTTGCTATTTCTTCACGAGCACCACCATCGGCACCATGTTCTCAACAGGGGCCGGTTCGTCTTGCGTGTGATCTGTGCTATAGTCAATAAAGTGTTCAGCGCTGGCCAGCACATCGGCGAGGGCTGAGAACAACCCATCGGACGCGTAGCTCAATTGGCAGAGCATTCGACTCTTAATCGACAGGTTGAAGGTTCGATTCCTTCCGCGTCCACCATCTGCCCCATTCAGTATTCATAACTTTCCAAACGATGAGTTCCAGAACCTCCAGCTCCTGCGCTGCAGGCGGAGAAATCTTCGGCGGCATGTATTTTCTCCTTTAATTTTTTGGGGGGCGCATGGTAGCGTGGAAGCCCTCCCCGGAAAGCTGAGGCGAGTTGACAACGTGAGCGAGGTAGCCCCAAAGCCGAGCGTCATCTACTTCATAGCTCTGGCCGTGGTCGTCGTCGGTTCGCTTCTAAATTGGTCGATCTTAGCCACTTCATTGACTGGCAGCCATGCAGGAACCCACGACTTCATTTCATATTGGGCGAGCGGCAGGCAGTTGCTGGAACATCGTAATCCCTATGATCCGCAAACCATCTTTTCCCTTGAAGTCGATGCTGGCTATCCGCGCAACTACCCCGTGATGATGATGCGGAATGCCCCGAACGCTTTATTTCTGACACTGCCAATCGGGCTCATGCCTTCTCGTGTCGCGTACGTTTGCTGGCTTCTATTCCTAATCGGCTGCCTGGTTACGTCGGTAGAGCTTCTCGTCGATGGGGATTCTTATACGAGATTCCTCGGCTACAGCTTCGTCCCGTGCCTACTCTGCCTGGTTATGGGACAGACGGGGATCTTTCCTTTGCTGGGCATTGCGATGTTCCTGCGCTTCAACGAGCAGCGGCCTTACTTAGCAGGTTCGTTCCTCGCTCTTTGTCTTATTAAGCCTCATCTGGCTGCCCCACTGATGGTCGCCATAGTGGCCTGGGCCATATATCGAAGACGGTATCGCGTCCTTTACGCGATGATCTTTGCGGTGGTCGTGTGCTCTGTCGTGCCGATCTATTTCGATCACGCGGTGTGGTCAGACTATGCTCGAATGATTCGAAGCAATGGCATCGAAAATGAGTTTATTCCAGCCCTCGGGTCAGCGCTCCGCACCGCGTTGAAGCTTAAAGCAGTATGGCCCCAACTGATACCGACTGCGCTTGCTTCGATTTGGTCGTTATGCCATTTCATCAGGCATCGCGAACATTGGTCTTGGGAGCAACGCATTCCCCTGCTCGTGCTGGTTTCGTTGGCTGTTGCACCCTACTCTTGGCTCACCGACCAATCCATCGCTTTCGTCGCCATTGCCCTCATGAAGCCAAAGCTCGATTCACTCCTGCTTGTGATCATGAGCCTGTCTTATATTGCTTTGCTATCAAGCCTCCACTCGCACATTAACATGTGGCTGAGCATGGCATGGCTAGGCTGGTACTTTGCGAGACAAATCTACCAACGTCAGGCGATGAACGTATCTGAGCCGCCGGCGAAGGATGCAGCTATCGCGATCGAGAACGTCTGACTCCCCGAATAGCTCAACAAATCCGTGACCGTGATCGTAAAAGTAAATGTTCCGGTTGCTTTAGAGCAATTCTCCTAATACTGTAGCGTTGGATAAATCTGCGAATGCCGTTTTCTTCGAAGGAAAACGGCGCAAACAGTCAAAGCTTCGCTCTACACCTTTAGGAGAAATGCTTTAGCTTCTCCGATTATGTGGCTATCCGCTTGCTGGATGGCAATCTACCTCTCTGCGAGGGAGAGGTATTTGCTTCTCACCAACACGACCCTCACCAGCACGACCAGCAGGAAGAAACACTCGCCCCAAAGCGCGTGGTTATGAAAACGTGGGGTGCAGTACGCCCCGAGAACAGCTCCTAAGAAGAACATCCCACAGATTTGAGCAAAAACCTTTGCCTGTTGCAGGTCATCCGCGGATCGGCCGGCGACGAGCCACGCAAGCCAGCTCCTCATCATCGTGTGCAGATTTCCCGTCGTAAATGTCGAGCTATAACTCTGCTTGTTAACCTGCCGGAACGTGGCCACCTGGAGCGAAGCGGCAAATGCGATTGCCATGGATATCCCGAGAGACGCGCCGTAGCTTGTAGAAAAGCTCAGACACATCAGGATTGCGATCTCTAACACCAGCACTGCAGCTTCCGGAAGACGAATGGCGGGGGCAATGTACTCATGCCGCATCAGCCTTGCTGCTGCAATACCAAGCAGAAACATCACCAGCACCAGGAAGTGACGACCGGCATCCTGCCAGGCGACGGTCACCAGATCAATCGCGAGCAGGATGACATTCCCTGTCATTGCATTCGCGAAGACATGGCCATGCCCGATGTAGGTAAATGCGTCGAGGTAGCCACCGGCAAACGCCAGCAGAGCGTGTGTCGATACTCCCAGTCTCGTATCGGTTTCGGTGGCAGGGCTCGTTGTCACCAATCGATCCTTCCCTCCCGCACTGATCATACTGCGGCAGGCCGGCAATAGAACGGCCGCGGAGCAAGCTTGCTGTTCTGCCGCCGCACAGTCTAGTTGGATGGAGGCAGAGATATATGTCGGTGTCCGAGATTAAGTCACTGTCTCAAATCGAGACAACTCAAACTTGAGTGGGTACAAAAGGGATGAAGATGGAACAGGTCGTTCCATGATGACTCACCAGGAGAACCAAGAACCTCCGCGTTCCCTTCAGTCTCAGTATCGAACGCGATCTTGGCGAGATGCAGCTTTGGGGAAAGCAAACGCACCGTCGCGTTCACAAGTTCCGCGGGTTTTATGGCAACAAACTTTGACGTGCTCCGCGACATCTGAAGGGTCTGCCGCGTGATCTCCACAACCCGTTCGAGCTGTTGCCCGGTCTCTTCAACATGGTGAGTCTGTTCCGGGCTTAACCCGCTGTCTTTCAGCAAAAACAACAACCCCATAGCGGCATTCAGCGGATTATTGATCTCATGCGCGATCGCGGCCGACAAGCGGCCGGCAACAGCTAGCTTCTCGGTTCTCAAAAGTGCTTGATCTGTCAGCCTTCGCCTGGTTACGTCTCCGCAGTATCCTGTGATTCCGCGCACCTCTCCGGCATCATCAAGCTGTGTGACTCCCTGACAAGCAATCCATCGGATAGTGCCGTCTGGAAGGACGACTCTGTATTCGGTATAGCAGGAATCTTTCCGCTGGACGGCAAGCTCGAGTTCCCGTTCGGCCTGCTCAACATCGTCAGGATGGACAATACGCCGCCAGAGTTCATTACCGGCCTGCAGCGATGGATCGATGCCATGTAGACGATAGAAACCAGTCGACCAGATCTCATGATTGGACTGGATATCCCATTCCCACACACCGGCATTCGCACCATCAAGCGCCATCTCGATGCGAACCTGATTCTCTCGGGCTAACTCGCTGGCGCGGGCGTGCTCCTGCGCAAGATAGCTTTCCGTCCGCGAGAGTGTCAGCTCATGTTCCAGCTTTACCGTCTTCGCTTCTTCACGCTCCCGCGCTGCAATACGTGTGAGGCTGCCCACGAAGATCGACCCAACGATAAAGACGCACTCCCGGAACAACCACCCACTCGAATCAGGAGTGAGATTGATGCGATGCGTCGCGAAGATAAAATACTCAATCCCGCATCCGGACACGACGGCGCAAGCTATCGCACCTGATAAACCAAGAACCCAGGCACTCAGAATCACTGCCGGATATGAGAGCAGGTAAGGCGACCGATGGTTGGGAGCCATTATCAGACTCAAGCCAAATGGGATGCACGCAACCAGAGCTCCGAGAGCCACTTCAGTCCAAAAAGACAACCGGAGGGGGAGGTTGCCAAGCGCGTTGAAGACCCTATGAAGCACCATCAATCCTGTCTATGGCTCTTGAGTATACCCCGCACTTGCTCGAAAAAAATGCCGACCGAATCATGCGATTCACTCTCAACTATGGAGGCGGCATCTTCGTTCCCGCGTGTGGACAAGAGCAACAGCACCTGGCGAAGAATGCACCCGGTCCTCTAGTGGGGTGAGTCTAAAGTTCGCAACATAAATCATGAACAGCTTTGCCATCCGAAAGCGTTGAAGAAGCAGCTCCTTCACTAATCACCCCAGCGAACAAGTTCACTGGGGACACCGAACGTTCAGGATGACAACATTCACGGCAAGGACTTCAGACTCAGGACACTAGAGCCTGTTGCCGTGTATCCCGGAMGGGCATGCAGCGGAGTCTTCATTGCGGAAAATGCCCATAGGATGTCGAAGCTCTGGACTACACCTACAGGAGACTCTACGGAATCACTCTCTCGTTGTTTGCCTTCGCTCGAAGCGTGCCACAACTGCAGCAGACCGCAGAACCATCGGAGGAGGAAGACTGCCATCTATGGCAGAGGCCGCAACCGGCTGCATTTGCGCCCACGACATTCAAGACCGCGGAATTGCAGGTGCCCTCCGATTTCGTTGCGCTTTGATAGGTGAGACTTGAAGAATCTGCCGAAGCAATTGATTGCCGACCACCTCATTGGCCAGCCAAGGAACGCTATACGGGACATCATGCATCTCGTGCGCCTCGATTCCCTGGCCGCGAGCCACGACATGAGTCTGCTGGAGCGGCGGATACTGGCCGCACTGATCGTGCTGCCCGAATCCACCGGCACGGTCTGTCTATTACCTGTCAGGCTGGCGATGGCTGCACGGCTTGTACTCGCTGGGCATCCTGTTGAGGCTGCTGCCCCTCTTAGGCAGGAAGCAGCAGTAAAAACATCGCAACAAGTAGACGAATACTCAGGTTCACTTGGGGATGCCTCCTCTAAGGGGTTCTTTGACTGAGACGCTAATCGCACCGGTGGGTTGTGGTATTTCTCAATTCCATCGTCCCGTACCTGGAAAAGGGCGACATCATCATTGACGGTGGTAATTCTCTGTTTACGGACTCGAACCGCCGCACCAAGGAGCTCGCCGACAAGGGCATTCTGTACATCGGCACCGGTGTTTCCGGCGGTGAGGAAGGTGCACGCTTCGGCCCATCGATCATGCCTGGCGGCAACCCTGAAGCATGGCCGGCAGTAAAGCCGATCTTCCAGGGCATCGCGGCGAAGGTCGAAGATGGAACTCCCTGCTGCGACTGGGTGGGCGAAGGCGGCGCAGGCCACTACGTAAAGATGGTCCATAACGGCATCGAGTACGGCGACATGCAGCTGATCTGCGAAGCCTACCAGTTGCTTAAGGATGGTCTGGGACTCACTGCGGATGAACTCCACGAAGTCTTTGCCGAGTGGAACAAGGGCGAGCTCGACAGCTTCCTGATCGAGATCTCCGCTGAGATCTTCGCCAAGAAAGACGATGACGGCCAGGCTCTGCTCGACAAGATTCTGGATACCGCCGGCCAGAAGGGCACGGGCAAGTGGACCGCGATCGACGCTCTGGACAACGGCATGCCGGTCACGCTCATCGGCGAAAGCGTCTTCGCACGCTGTCTCTCCGCGCTGAAGGAAGAGCGCGTCGCCGCATCGAAGGTGCTGCAGGGCCCTGCGAAGGCAGACAACAGCTCTGATAAGAAGGCCTTTATTGAGAACGTTCGCCGCGCACTCTTCTGCTCGAAGCTCATCAGCTATGCGCAGGGCTACATGCTGCTGCGTGAGGCTGCAAAGGTACAGGGCTGGAACCTGAACATGGGCGGCATCGCACTGATGTGGCGCGGTGGTTGCATCATCCGTTCGGTCTTCCTGGGCAACATCAAGGCCGCCTACGACAAGAATCCGAAGCTCGAGAACTTGCTTCTGGACGACTTCTTCTCGAAGATTCTGAACGAGTATCACGCGTCGTGGCGTAAGGCTCTGGTTCACGCTATCGAGAGCGGCGTTCCGACTCCGGCATTCTCCACGGCGTTGGCCTTCTACGATGGCTACCGGACCGAACGTCTGCCGGCAAACCTGCTGCAGGCCCAGCGTGACTTCTTCGGTGCGCATACCTATGAGCGGGTCGACAAGCCCCGTGGCGAGTTCTTCCACACCAACTGGAC
>NZ_JBFRCY010000158.1:0-8167 GCF_052113305.1 Terriglobus sp. YAF25 | reverse complement strand
ACCTGGAGCCGAACCATACCTTTCGCGAGACCTTCCAATACAACAACCTGATGTATGTGGTGGCAGGCTATCTCGCCGGCCATGCGAACGGTACGAGTTGGGAGCAGCTTTTTCATGACCGTATCTTTGTGCCGCTGGGTATGACGCATTCCAATACGTCCGCACGCGAGATACAGCAGAGCCCGGATTTCGCTGCGCCGCACGAGGTTAAGAATGATGTGGCGACACCTATCCCTTTCTACGACTATCAATCCTTCGGTATCGGTCCGAACGGGGCCGTGAACTCGTCGGTCAGCGACATGTTGAAGTACCTCGCCTTCCATATGGGGGATGGTACGGCGGACGGGAAGGTGGTGCTTTCGCCAAAGCAGTTCACGCAGATTCATCGTGCGATCTCCGCTGACGGCGACCTCAGCTATGCAATGGGTTGGATCATCCAACACCGCGCCGGATATCGTCTGCTGTTACACGATGGATCCATCAATGGATTCACGGCAATGGTGGCCCTGATTCCCGAGAAGCACACCGCCATCGTTGTACTGAACAACRCCGAGACTGCCTTGCCGAAAGCCGTGACAGAGAACTTTCTCAGCCGTTACCTCGGTTTGCCGTTTCACGATCAGGTCGATGGTATCAAGCAGAATAACGATGCGGCGATGCAGAGGAGCGCCGCTGCTGATGCGGCATTCGAAGCAGGACGCCTGCCTCACGCACCCGCTTCGCTGCCGCTTTCCGCATATGCGGGAGAGTGGTTTCATCCTGCGTTTGGCAAAGTGTCTATGACGGCGGAGGGAGATGGACTTGATCTTCACTTCGACGCTCTGACGCTGCACTTCCGCCATTACAACTACGACACCTTCTCCGCGACCGATCCACTAACTGGCCGCCTGGTTGCGAGCTTTCATCTCGATGCTCAGGGCAAGGTAACGGAGCTTTCGATTCCGTTGGAGAGGACTGTGAAGCCGTTCGTCTTTACACGAGGAAATAAATAGCCCTTGCATTGCCCTCGGCGGCTAAAGCCGGCTTTCTTTCTGGTCCTTATATGACACGGCTAAACAGCTTGCGGAAAAACTCGACTTTTTCGGAACGAGCAAAAACGCCTCAAAAAAAATCGCGCCAGGATGCCCTATAAACGATCCGTAGCCATTGGGTGATKATTTTCTATCCTTCAATTTTTGCCGTTTGCGCGCGAATCGAGTTTTTCCGCAAACTGTAAAGCCGTGTCCTTAAACAAGGCATTCGCACCGTAGGTGCGAATCTGGCTTCGCCGGTAGTGCTTAAGGGCACGGCTTCAGCCGTGCCGTATTGATGCTGAAGATATGCGGCTTTAGCCGCTGAGGTCAATGCTTCGTCGTGCTCGGATACCTCCGGATCTGGACACACCCTATGGCTCGGCGAGTTCCTCTTCTTCTTCGGAGGAGGCTTTTACTTGTCGTCCTGCGGGTGTCTTTTCGAAGGCGAGGAGATCTCCCGGCTGGCATTCAAGAACCTCGCAGAGCAACTCCAGCGTACTGAACCGGATTGCTTTCGCGCGGCCGGTTTTCAGAACCGAGAGGTTCTGTGGCGTAATGCCGACCCGTTCCGCGAGGGTATTCAGCTTCATCTTCCGGCGGGCAAGCATTACATCGACATTCACAACAATTGGCACTGCGAGCGCTCCTTCCGCCAGGTCAGATTGTCAGTTCGTTTTCTTCGCGCATCGCCGCAGCCATCTCCATCAGCCACGAGATCACGATGACCGTCACGCCAATGGCGATTGAGTCCATGCGGAAGTAGAAGGAGTGGGGAAGGCGCTGCTCGGCTAAGACCACCGCGGCGGCAATCCATATAAGATTGGCCCCCGCCCACAGGAGAGCGGTTATCCCCAATTGCCGGATCTCGCCAGCGGACGCAACGGTAAAAATCTTGCCTTCCGTATAGTTCCGAAATAGCCGTTCCAGGTGATACAGCCCTTTGATGGGAACAGCGATCGCAAGCACGGCGACCACGGCCATAAGGATGCGTTGATATCCACCCAGTGAGCTCAATGGGATCGAGATATCGAAGGCACGGATGATTCCACCCCTTCCAATGCAGATGCCGGCGATACAGGCGAGCAACAACAGGAACATGACGAGCAATGCCGCCTGGCATATCCGTCTTAAAACCTGGCTGAACGACCGAATCCTATCCAGCTTTCTTTCGAGTTCGGAATCCATGAACGATACCTCCGTAGATCTCCAACACCATCGAAGAAACARTAAGGCGCTATAACTTCTTTGTCAATGTTTATTTATCGTTTTTCGATAGATAAATGTCGTTTATCGCTAAAAGCGACTCGCAAGCAACCCTTCCTTGAAGGGTAGCTACAAAATCGATGGCCTCGAGAGTGTCTCTGCCGCAAGCTTAGGTGCTTGGTTGCTCGTAAGTACAACCTTAAGAGCCAGTTCCGCAGTCTCATGAATCGCACTTCCTGCCTCGATCGGGCAGGAGAGCGATTAAAGAAGCACCAAGGTGTGTCCTGGACGCGGGTGAGGAGACTCATTCGCGTCATTTTTTCATTTCGATTACACCGACTGGAGGAGTTGCGCGATGAAGGTATTGGCTGATCCTACTGCTCTATCTCCGACAAATGGGAGCGATGACGAACTGCAGGTGATTGTCGAGACGCCTGCAAAAAGTCGGAATAAGTTTGCCTTCGATCCGGAGCAAGGGATTTTTGCGTTGAAAAAGATTCTGCCCGCAGGAATGGAGTTCCCCTATGACTTCGGTTTTGTGCCAAAGACAGAAGGTGGCGATGGCGACCCGCTGGACGTTCTGCTGCTGATGGACGCACCTGCATTTCCAGGAATAGCCGTGAAGGCTCGCATTCTGGGTGTGATTGAAGGCGAACAGATCGACGGCAAGAAGAAGATCCGCAACGACCGGTTGGTAGCCATTGCCATAGCCTCGCAATCGTATGCCGACGTCGAGCGCCTCGACGATTTGCCGAAGAAATGGATCCGGGAGATCGAGATGTTCTTCGTCCACTACCACAAGCTGGAAGGCAAGGAGTACCGGTTGCTTGGATGCAAGGGACCGAAGACGGCGAAGCGCCTGATTGCCTCTGCCCAGACGAAGTAGCGGGTGCCTCGTATGAGCGAATACCTGATTCGATTCGTCATTGGAGGAGCGGTCGTTACCGCATTTGCGATGGTGGGGGATGTCCTGCGTCCAAAGAGCTTTGCCGGCCTGTTCGGAGCGGCGCCTTCAGTCGCACTCGCGACCCTGGGTCTGACGATCAGGCACCAGGGAGCACAACTGGCCTCAATAGAAGCACGATCGATGATCTTTGGAGCGATCGCCTTCCTTCTCTATGCGGCCGCCGTCAGTTGGTGGTTACGGCGATTCCGTGGGAGCGCTGTCATATCGACGGTATGCCTGGTGCCGCTGTGGTTTCTTGCCGCATTCTCTCTGATCGCTGTCTTCGGAGGTTCCGGATCATGGTCGAGGTAAGACTGCGCGCCCTCAGGGATACGAAACTCCACGAGTTCCTTGTCCGTTTCGGCTTCGGAGGAGCTTGCACCGCGATCGCCGGATTTATCGCTCATCACTATGGACCGGTGGTCGGCGGCCTGTTTATGGCGTTTCCAGCGATCTTTCCGGCGAGTGTGAGCCTGGTGGAGTCGCAYGAGCGAGCCCGCAAACGTGAGATCGGCGTGGATGGCACACAGCGGGGACGTATGGCGGCGGCCATCGACGCCGCCGGAGCGGCCCTGGGCTGCGCAGGCCTTGTGCTGTTTGCCGCAGTGGTCTGGAARCTGCTGCCTCATCTCAATGCGGTGCTTGTGATTGCGTTGGCCTGCTGCGTCTGGCTGATAGCTACGCTGTTGTTGTGGGAGGTGCGTAAGCGGAGATTCTTTGGAAGGCCGCGGCGAAGAATAGAGGGACGGAGCCGTTGAAGAGCCGTCCAATATCGCGGTAAGAACTGGGTGCCCCCATCCATCGCAAATCGGGATCCCCAACGAACTTGGTTCGTTTGGGGTGGAAACGCGATGGGTGGGGTATTGGCAGGGCATCCGCTATGCAAATGCCTCCGCTCTCGTTGGTCGATACGAAATGACGAACTAAAGGCCGTTTGAGCTGCACTCGAATAGCTCACCCAAGTTCGCCGAGCGCCCGAAGCATCCCACCCATCGCGTTGCGATGGATGGGGCACCCAGTGTATTCGCTCATCGAATTCTGTCGATACGACACTAGTGTGGGCACTAGCGGTTGAGGGGAAAGACCGCTCGTACGCGAGGCTCTTTCAAGTAGAGCCCGATCCAGAGTATGGCGCCGAAGAGTACCGGCATGTACCAGATTGCCTGCTCCGCGCGCAGATGGGTGAGGGCGGCTGCACCGAGGTAAGCCGTGAGCAGGATCACGCCCACCACTTCGGTGATCGGAATCAGCGCCAGCAGGCCGCCAAGCAGCGCCACAGTTCCCATGTAGGGAAGGATGCTCATGGGATAGCCAAACTGCTTCAGACCGTCGATCACCATCTGTGCGTGGCGGAGCGAGTTAATGCCGCCCGAGAGGACAAAGAGTGAGGGAATCCAGATGAGGATGCGCCCAACCCACAGCGCGGCCTTCGAGGTACCTGCGGTTTCAACCATGAGGCAAGGTCTCCTTTAGAGGGTTCGTCCCGGGGGATACGGGACTGCCCGCCAAGGATACGAAATCCTCAGGAGTTGGGCTAGGGCAGCATGAAACTTAGGGCGCGGACGAGGTAGTCCTTCAGCTCGCGGCGCGGAACGACGGCATCGAGGAAGCCGTGCTCCAGCAGGAACTCCGCGCGCTGGAAGCCTTCGGGCAGCTTCTGGCGGATGGTCTGCTCGATGACGCGGGGACCGGCAAAACCGATCAGAGCTCCGGGCTCGGAGATATTGAGATCGCCCAGCATGGCAAAGCTGGCCGTAACGCCACCCGTGGTGGGATCGGTCATCAGGGAGATGAACGGGATCTTTTCGGCGTCGAGACGAGTAAGGGCCGTAGAGACCTTGGCAAGCTGCATCAGGGAGGCGATGCCTTCCATCATGCGGGCTCCGCCGGAGGCTGAGACGATGATGAGCGGGGTCTTGGTCTCGTAAGCGCGGTCCACAGCGCGGGCGATGGTCTCGCCGACGACTGAGCCCATCGAGCCACCGATGAAGCCATATTCCATTACCGAAAGAACGACACGATGCGGCCCCATCTGGCCGACAGCATTGATGATGGCGTCGTTCAGGTTGGTCTTGCGGCGGGCTGCCTGCAGGCGGCCGCTGTAGCTCTTGAGATCGGTGAAGTTCAGCGGGTCGGTGGAGCGCAGATCGAGGTCGACCAGCTCATAACCAGGCTCGAGCAGTAGATCGATGCGCGAACGGGCATCGAGGCGGAAGTGCTTGCCGCACTTGGGGCAGACTTGCAGGTTCGCTTCGAGATCAGCCTTCCAGATGATCTGCCGGCAACCCTCGCACTTGATCCAAAGACCTTCCGTTCGGACTGTCTTCTCTGTCTCGTCGTTGATGATCTCGTTGTCTTCGCGCTTAAACCAGGACATCCTGTTCGTAACCGCCTCGGCTATTTTACCGGAGCGGAGCATACGGTGCAGAACGGCGGAGGAAGAGGCCTCCCGCAGCACAGAGAACAAGGCCCCAGGCGATGGCAAACGAGAGTCGCAGCGCACTTTCCCGGCGCTCAAAAGGAAGCAGGCTCTGGCCCGCAACGACGTAGTTTCCGTTGGGCAGCGGACGGACGGTGAGTGCCAGACGCACACGATTCTCCGGCTGCYAGGTGATGACCGTACGGCCGGTCTGCCGAATACGCGGAAAGATCGCGCCGGGTGGGTGCGGAAAGGCTCCATGCAGCGTGGCGCTGGCAGCGATGGGTTCACCGGCAGGGTTGTAGATAGCGGCAAAGGTATGGTCAGAACGCAGCCAGTCCAGATCGCTGATCTCTTCTCGCGGCTGCAGGATATGCTCATCCGCTCCCTGTCCGAGCCTGGCGGCGATGCTCGCCACTGCCTGACGGGGCCTGACATCGGCCTGGCGGCGCACGATCTGTTGTGCCGTAACCGCCATCACCAACAGCACCAGGGTGGCGGCTCCAGAGAGCAAGATGGCGTGCAGCGGGCGCAAAGGTGTCGATACTCGCTCCCAAAGTCCGGAACCCAGGCTGTCGCGTAGATGGCCCAGAAGCAGCCGGCCGTGTCCCGATTGCTGCTCGTCATAAGCCTGGCGCGCAGCGTCAAGCAGCTGTTCGCGATACCGCTCGCGGAATGCCTTTGGATATAGGTACAGGGATAAAGCGTACATGCGGAGGAAACGATCGAGCTTCATGCCTTCACCTCGATGGGCCGTATGCCTTTGTCCTGAGCCATGGCGACGGCTCGCTGCAGCCGTGCCGTCTCTGCCGTAAGCACCCGCCTGCCGAGCTGGGTGACGCGATAGTAGCGCCGTCGCTCATCTTCAGAGAGACCTGTCTCCACGACAAGACCGGCGGTCAGCAGCCGGTCGAGCGTTCCGTAGAGCGTTCCCGGCCCCATGGAGACGTGCTCGCGAGCCTCCTGCATGATGGCGTAGCCGTGCTTTTCGCCATCGGCAAGGGCGAGAAGGATGGCGAAGACTGCCGGCGTTAGCGGAAGATGATCCTCGGGCGAAGTCCTGGCGGTGCTCATGGGAAGCACTTTACATCAGGAACAGATATATCCGCAACAGATATATATCAGCCGGCGACCCGGCGGCGGCTCTTCCGTGCCATGCCCGAGATGCCGCCCACCAGCGCCAAGAAAGCGGTAATGAAGACGGCGCGCATGCCGAACTCTGAGAGCATCTGACCGGCGTGGCCTTCGGGCGAACGCAGCAGGGAGAAGACGAGCTGTTGTTGCTGTGCACAGCCAGCGCGGAGAGCACCGCAGCGGCGGCGGCAACCACCAGCGACGAGAGCAGGGCCCGGTGCCAGTCGATGCGCGAGACACGCTGCAACGGCGGCAGATTGCCGGCGGCAGCTTCATCCTCCATCTGCTCTGCGGTGACATAGAGTTGCGCCGCTCCGCAATGAGGGCAGAAGGCGGAGTCCGCGGGGAAAGACTGATGGCACCGATGGCAGATTGCTTCCATGCTGCTAAAAGGCTAGCAGACGAACGTTATTTCGCGGAGACCAGTACCATGCCGTCGGCGCCCTTGCCGGAGAAGATGCTCTTTACCTGCTCCTGCTTGACCACATCCAGCTCGTCGATGGTTCCGGAGTGCAGGCTGGAGACAAAGGCACGCTTGCCGTCTTTGGTGATCACGACTGCCTGCGGGTATTCGCCCACTGGAATCACCTTCGTGACCTTCATCGTAGCCAGGTCAAGAAAAGCGACTTTATTGGCATGTACGAGACAAAGGATCAGAGTCTTACCGTCGGGAGTAATGGCGCCGCCGTAGCCGGAGGCCGGCAGCGCGACATAGTTCTTCACCTTATTGGTGGCGGTATCGATGACGGCGAGACGCGGCTCAACCTGGTCTGAGGTGAAGACGTACTTGCCGTCATTGGTGATGGTGATGCGCTGCGTGTTCTTCGAGATCGGGATGATGGTAACGAGCTTCTTTGCATCGAGATCGAGAACGGAGACGGTGCCGGGGCCGACGTTCGCGGTGTAGGCGTGGTGGCCATCCGGAGAGAGCACCAGCATGTGCGATTCTGCCTGGCCTGTCGGGATGGAATAAAGCACTTTATAGGTCTTGGGATCGATGGCTGTGATGCTCTGATCGATCTCGGTGGTCACCCACAAGACATTGCGGTGCGTGTCATAGACGGGCTTGTGCGGACGAACACCGTGACCGAAATTGATGGTGTGGATGATCTTGTGGCTGGCCACGTCGACGACCTGGATCTCCGCGCCGTCGGTGCCTGGCTTGCCGACACCGGCACTGCCGTACATGGGAACGAAGGCGATTTTGCCGTCGGGCGTGGTAGTGATCTCGTGCCCGGTGACACCGTTCTCGGGAATCGTGTCGATGACCTTGCCGGCCACGGTATCGATATAGGTGAGGCTCCGGTCCGTCTGATTGGTGACCAGGAGGGTGGACTGGGCCAGGGCAGAGGTAGCGAAAAGAGTGGCGGCAAGGGCGATTTTCATGGCAGGCAAGGATAGCAGGAATGCCGGAGTATTTGCCGGTAGAACCTTTTCCCTGTGGGTGTTGCG
>NZ_JBFRCY010000157.1:0-8369 GCF_052113305.1 Terriglobus sp. YAF25 | reverse complement strand
GGTACAAAGTAGGAAGGCCCACGCACCTGAAGTGTGTGGGCCTTTTCTGTTTAACCGTTTGTTCTAATGCGTGCCAAGTCCTTGACGCAGGCGCGGGTACCAGGTGAGCTGAAACTGAACGAGTGTATTGTTCTGCTGGCCTTGTTTGTAGACCGGCGCCTTCCAGATCTCATGCTGCAAAGTCGCATTGAGTTCCACCTCTTTGGCAAAGCGCTTGACGAGATTGACGGAGAACTGATTCTGCGTAGTGCCGCCGGGGACAAAGTCCTTAGGGGTTTTCTTGTTCAGGTACTGCAGTTGCACCGATTCGTTGCCAGAGAAGTGCCAGGTAAGCCATGCCTGGCCCCCTTTGGCTTCGCGGCCGATGGCGTCTCCCATGATGAAGCCTTTGTTGGTGTAACCCTGACGTTGAACGGTTTCGTAGTACATGAACTCGCCCCTTCCGCTGTTTGGGACCGGAGGATCGGTGCTGACGCCTTCGAGACGGAGGTCAAGCTTAGGGAGATAGGGAAGCTGCGCCAGATAAAGCCCCGGACGAAACGAGGCACGATGCGGAGCGCTTATGGGCGTGACATCGTCGTGCACCATCGAATCCAGATAGAAGGTCGCGAGGTGCTTCGGAATGGGAAGGCGCCACGACGCCGTAAACATGCTGAAACGAGCTCCTGGATCGGAGCGGGAGAATTTTTCAGTCCCATTCGTATCCTGGAAGTGGAAGAAGCTCTTAAGGAACGTGYGGATGGTGATCGGGGTATGCCCCTTACCTCCCCAGATTGCGGTACGGGAAAATCCAAACTGGAAGTTCTTCGTGGGTGCGAAGCTGAATGTAGTGGAATGTACCCACGGAGAATTCGGATACGTGTGTCCCTTCAGGCTGCCGACAAAGATGTCATAGCGAAGAGGCCCCAGGACATTGCGGATGAACGGGATATACATCGGTTCGACGCGGTTGATGCGGAACGAATAGATATTCTCCGCATTGTTGGTCCAGGAAAATGCACCCCCCAGGCCCGGCCCGTTCCAGGCATCGGACTTTCCGAGTGAGAACTCATGCTTGGCAAGGTGAAACGAGAGATTCGCTTCCTGGATCCGAAAGGTGTTGGTTGCTGCAATGGGACCTTCAGGAATCGTGCTTTGGTGACGATTGAACCCGTCGTAGGGAACCCTGTTGCTCCAACGCCATCAAAGTTCGCAGCTAGTTCCGCATCGAACTCATGAAGCAGCGAATCAAGAATAGCCTTCGCTTCTTCGTTATCGCCGGCTCGAATGTCCTGCTCTGAGTCGACCAGCATATTGATGGCGCTACGCCTGGTCCAGGGCCGAATGCTGATGAAAGCCGTATTGAGATATCCGTAGGCGTGCAGACGCAGCATGGCTGGATAGATCCAGCTATCGACGGGGATGTACACCGAACCCAGAAAGTCGATTTTGCGGATCGTCGCTGGCGGCCCGTACTGGTTACGCGCCGTGAATGGATGTTGCTCTGTCGGCTGGGGTGCAACGACCGGAGGAGGGACGGGCTGCGGCGGCGGAAGGGCCGGAGGTTGCTTCTGGTCCGGATTGTAAGGAGGAAGAGCCGGAGGATTGGTCTGCTGTTGCTGGTTATAACCGGGTTGTTGCGCAGGAAGGTTCTGCTGCGCCGGATCGTTCTGCTGCGCACTGGCGGAATATAAAACGACGAAACCGAAAGCGAGGGAGAGTGCTATAGGGAAGCGGCGCATGCTGCTCTCAGTTTACCTTTGCTCACGAACGCGCCAGCAGTCCCTTGGCCTTAAGATACCCTCGCATTGCATCGAGAGAGTCTTCATCACCAATCTGCTGGAAGCTGATCCACGTGGGGAGATGGAGCGTACGAGCCCGCGTAAACGCCTCCTGTGCCACGCGATAACACGCAACAGCATCGTGTACATCGACAGGAATGACCGGGATCTTATGTTTAGCGGCGGAGGGATGAGGAGTATGTCCGGGAAGCTGGAGATACAGCACGGGTAACTCGCGCTTCGCAGTCATTTCAATGAACCTTTCACATCCGGCAGGAAGTGCACTATCCAGATAGAGCACAGCCACAAAGCCAGGAGTGAAGTGCATGTTCGCAAAGGCAGCGCCATGTACAGCGGCGAATTGCTGCGCAGCATCCAGTGTGCCGGGCAAAAGGTTACCGCTGCTTTGTTGTACGATGCCGACAGCCGGCGCCAGGGCGGCGGAGGCAGCGATCGTGTCCTGCGGCCGCAGGTGGTTCGCTGTAGCCGCGATACCGGCCTCCAGACCGCGTGTACGTTTGCTGCCGGAGCGCAGATCGCGCATGGCGTTGTAGAGCTGTTTGAGACGCTGATTAGGAATCAGTGGGTTTTCAAAAGTAGCGGCAGACATTTCGACCTGTTTCTCTGCAAGGTAGCACACACCGGCAAAAGAGCAAGATGGTGCTTGTGCTTGGCAAGCAAAAGCCCGGCGACAGCCGGGCTTTTACGGATGATAGTGGACTTCAGGCGCGAGCGGCGTCCTTCTTCTCGGTGTTGATGCCGAGATCGGCAAATGCCTTGAGCGCGGTTTTGGCTTTCACCTTACCATCGCGAACCAGCTTGGAGAGCGCGGCTGCGACGATATCCTTGGCGCCGATCTCGAAGTGCGCACGCAGATACTCACGATTGTCAGAGCGGCCAAAGCCGTCTGTACCGAGCGTGACCAGACGCTGGCCAAGCCACGGAGCCAGAGCATCCGGCATGACCTTCATGTAGTCCGAGGCCGCGATGACTGGCCCCTGGGCGTTGCCGAGAGCCTCCAGCAGATACGGCTTCCTCTCCGGCTCTGCGGGGTGCAGGCGATTCCACCGCTCAATCGCAAGTGCGTCGCGGCGGAGCTCGGTGTAGCTGGGGACGGACCATACGTTTGCCTGGATCTTGTACTCGTCGGCCAGAATCTGCTGTGCCTTGACCACCTCGTTCAGGATGGTGCCCGAGCCGAAGAGCTGTACCGTCGCTTCGCCGGCAGCAGGCTTGTAAAGGTACAGGCCCTTGAGGATACCGTTGACGTCCAGATTTGCAGGCGCCTCAGGTTGAACGTAGTCCTCGTTGTACATGGTGATGTAGTAGAAGACGTTCTCACCCTGTTCGTACATCCGCTTCAGGCCATCCTGAATGACGACTGCCATTTCGAAGAGGAAGGCAGGATCGTAGCTCAGGCAGGTTGGAACGGTGCTTGCCAGTACGGGCGAGTGGCCGTCCTGGTGCTGCAGACCTTCACCCAGCATGGTGGTGCGTCCAGCTGTCCCGCCCATGAGGAAGCCTTTTCCGCGAGAGTCCGCAAATGCCCATGCCATGTCTCCGACGCGCTGGAAGCCGAACATCGAGTAGTACATGTAGAACGGGATCGAAGGAATGCCGTAGTTGGAGTAGGCCGTTCCCGCGGCGGTGAAGCTGGCCATCGAGCCCGCCTCGGTGATGCCTTCCTCGAGGATCTGGCCATCCTTCTCTTCGCGATAGCTCAGAAGCATGTCGGCATCGTGCGGCGTGTACTTCTGACCTTCACAGGCATAGATGCCAACCTGTTTGATCACAGATTCAAGGCCGAAGGTACGGCCTTCGTCAGGAACGATGGGGACAACGTACTTGCCGAAGTTCGGCTCCTTGAGCAGGGAGCGGAGCATGGAGACGAAGCCCATGGTGGTGGAGACTTCGCGACCCTTGCTGCCGGCCATCCACTCCTTGAAGAAGTCGGGCGCCGGCGCCTTGAAGTTCAGTGCGGGGACTTCGCGAACCGGGAGGTAGCCGCCAAGTTCCTTACGGCGGGCCTGCAGATACTGGATCTCCGGGGCATCCTGTCCAGGGTGATACAGACCGGCGTCCTTGGCGGTCTGCTCCGATACGGGAATGTCGAAACGCTTGACGAAAGCCGCCAGGCCATCGTCGGTAAGCTTCTTCTCCTGATGGCTGGCGTTGCGAGCTTCCGTCGTTCCCAGGCCATAACCCTTGACCGTCTTGGCCAGGATGACGGTCGGGCCGCCGGTGTACTCAGTTGCACGCTTGYAGGCGTTGAAGATCTTGGCGGGGTCATGGCCGCCGCGGTGCAGCCGGGCTAGCTGCTCATCGGTCTTGTCGGCAACCATCTCCAGCAGCTCCGGATATTTACCGAAGAAGTGCTGACGGAGATAGGCGCCGCCTTTGGCCTTGAAGGTCTGGAAGTCGCCGTCGACACACTCTTCCATGCGTTTGAGCAACAGGCCCTTGTAGTCCCGGGCAAAGAGCTCATCCCAGTCTGCGCCCCAGACCACTTTGATGACATTCCAGCCGGCGCCACGGAAGACGCCTTCCAGCTCGTCGATAATGCGCTTGTTGCCGCGGACCGGACCATCTAGGCGCTGCAGGTTGCAGTTGACGACGAAGATCAGGTTGTCGAGCTTCTCGCGGGAAGCGAGACCGATCGCGCCCAGGGTATCCACTTCGTCCGACTCGCCGTCGCCGACGAAGGCCCAGACCTTGCGGCCCGTCTTCTGGATCAGGTTACGGTTCTCCAGGTAACGCATGAAACGTGCCTGGTAAATGGCGTTCAGCGGGCCAATGCCCATGGAAACGGTGGGGAAGTTCCAGAACTCCGGCATCAGCCACGGGTGGGGATAGGACGATAGGCCGGGCTTATCGCGGAGCTCGTGACGGAAGTTCTTCAGGTGGTCTTCGCTCAGGCGGCCTTCAAGGAAGGCGCGGGCGTAGACACCGGGCGAGGCATGGCCCTGGAAGTAGATGAAATCGCCGGGCTGGTCGCCGTACTTGCCGCGGAAGAAGTGGTTGTAACCAACTTCAAGCAGGGTGCACAGCGACGAGTAGGTCGAAATATGACCGCCGATGCCGGCATCCTTCTTGTTCTGGCCGTGCACCATGGCCATGGCGTTCCAGCGGATCAGGGCCTCGACACGCCGCTCCTGATTGCGATCGCCGGGATAGGGCACCTCGTCATGGGCATGGATGGTGTTGCGATATGGGGTCGTCAGTTCGCCGGTAGCGGCCACGCCGGCTTCGGCAGCGCGCTGCTTCAGCGCGGACAGCAGCTCAGCGGCGGGCTCATGGCCTTCGGCGACGACCAGCTCGTCAAATGCTTCAATCCACTCGGAGACTTCAGCCAGGAAATCCGGGTTGGCGGTCGCCGGAGGGTTATCGAGCTTCGTGGACATTGCGGGGCACCCCTATAAGTAGAAGTTTGGGCGGATATCAGCCTGCCGCCTACCACGATAAACCGTTACCCATACGCGCGTCACCGTTTCCGTGCGATCACCGCACGGATGTGCGAAGTTTCGGGGGCTTGCTGGGGAATCAGAAAGGGCCCGCTCCTGGTTTCCCAGGAGCAGGTCGGAAGTGCTAGGTGGAGTAGTCGGCGTTGATGGTGACGTACTCGTGTGTGAGATCGCAGGTCAGGAAGCGGGTCTCGGCCTGGCCGGCGTTGAGATTCAACAGGATGGTGTACTCGCGTTGCAGCATGACCGTATGCGCCGCCGCCTCATCAAAATGAGGAGAGCGGGTACCTGCTTCAAAGACTGGCTGATCGCCGATATGGATGGACGCAAGGGCGGGGTCGAACACGACCCCCGAACGGCCCGCCGCCGCGATAAGACGTCCCCAGTTCGGATCGCCGGAGGACCAGGCGGTCTTGCAGAGCGGGGAATTGGCAATCGTGCGGGCGATTGTCTGGGCGTCTGCAACCGAGGCAGCTCCGGTGACGTGCAGCGTGACCACATGCGTGACGCCTTCGCCGTCGTCGACAATCTGGTGAGCCAGATCCTGGGTAACCCGGTTCAGAGCGCTCCGGAAGGCGTCCGCTGTATCGGCATCCAGCGTCAGACCACTGGCTCCGGAGGCAAGCAGGAGCACCGTGTCGTTCGTAGAGGTATCGCCGTCGATCGAGATGGAGTTGAAGCTGGCCTCTACTGTCGGGCCGAGGGCCTCGCGAAGCTGGGCAGGAGTAGCCGCGATATCCGTAAACAGATACACCAGCATGGTGGCGTGCGGCGGCCCAAGCTGAGGGCCGATCATGCCTGCTCCCTTGCAAACACCGAAAATCGAGGCTGACCTGCCCTTGTAGATGACAGTGGCGCGTRCCGACTTCGGTTTGGTGTCCGTCGTCATAATGGCGCGGCGGAAGCTGTCCGCCGCCTCTTCTGTACCAGCGAGGGCGGCGAAGGCCGTGGGGAGAGCGGTGGTAATCTTCTCGACCGGAAGGGGAACTCCGATGATGCCGGTGGAGGAAGGGAAGATATTCTCCCGGCCGCAGTTGGCCAGAGCCGCCAAAGCATCACAGGAGGTTACGCAGGCATCCAGCCCATGCTGTCCGGTAGCGCAGTTGGCATTGCCGGCGTTGATCAGCAGCGCTGTAACGCGGCCATCGGAGGCGGCGATATGCTGCCGCCCAATGACGATGGGAGCGGCGACCATTTGATTGCTGGTAAAAGCTGCGGCTGCGGTGGCGCCTTCGGGCGCCAGAGCCAGGGCCAGATCGGGATTCCCGGAGGCCTTAATACCGGCTTTCGTGGCAGACCACAGAAAGCCGGCAGGAAGTGAGGAAGGCTGTGATTCGTTCATTACTCGGTTGAGTTTACCTGTAATTCCATTCAGCTTCGGYAAACGGGATGGAGCGTTTTTCCGCGCTGCTCTGACGGGCCAGTTCGAGGGTGCGGGTAATACGTAGGCCGTGAATGGCCGGAATCATCAGCGGAGCCTTACCGGTGATAGCGTCGCGCACATTCGCGAAGAACAGACGGTAGTCACCGGTCTCAGATGGAACAGTTTCTGAATGGGTACCGCCGGATGCAGGGTCGGCAAGGATCAGGGTGCCCCAGGCCGATTCCGGTTCGCAGAGCCATTCTCCGTCCACTGTGGGCCGCTGACCGGCGAGCAGGGCAGGCTCCTGCGGGTCAAGACCGTATTTCACGAAGCTGCCGTTCGTGCCGTGCAGCAGAAAACGCGGCGAAGCCGAGGCGGCGATCATGCTCGACGAGAGGTGAACCGTCAGGCGTGGATAGTCGAGGCGAATGTCGAAGGCATCTTCGATCGCAGAATTGTCGCGGTCTGTGCGGACTGAGCCGGTGACGAAGTCCGGTTTACCAAAGAGTGCAAGCGGCTGGTCGGCGAGGTGCGGACCGAGATCGAAGAGCAGGCCGTTGACCGGGGCGCCACTCTCTTTCCAGGTATTCGGACGAATGCCGGGGCGGAAGCGATCGAAGTGAGCGCGGAAGGTGACCAGGCGGCCCAGACGGCCCGAGTCCAGAATGCGTTCGACTGTGCGGAAATCCGCGTCAAAACGCCGGTTCTGGAAGGGCGCGAAGATGAGGTTCTTTGACTCGGCAAGATCGATGAGCTGACGGGCTTCCTCGGATGAGGTCGTGATGGGCTTGTCGATGACGACGTGCTTCCCGGCGGAAAGTGCGGCGTGGCATAGAGAGAAGTGAGACTCGTTCGGCGTGGAGATAACGATAAGGTCGAGCTCCTCGATGGCCAGGAGTTCTTCGACAGAGCCGACGATGCGGACGCCGGGGTACTGTTCTGAGGCCGAGGGGAAGGGTTGCTTCCACGGGCCACGCTGCACCACCGCGGTTAATTCCATGCCGGGGGTAACGGAGATAAAGGGCGCGTGAAAAACACGGCCGCCGAGGCCAAAGCCGATGAGTCCGGTGCGAATCATGGGTATAGGGTGCAGGTGAAAGAGCTCTGTATGCAAGATGCCAGGGTGGTATGTCAGAGGGATTTGGCGAAATGGAAGATGAAATGCAACTTTTTTGAAGCGTTCGGCGCAGGGGCCTGCATCCAAAGGAAGAACAACCGCTCCAGTCGTATGAAAAGGGCCGGCGGATCAAGACCGGCGAAGTGTGATGTGCGGTTGCGATTAGCATGAGGACAATGGCGCAGAGAAAGATCTTGGTTTTACCGGCAATGCTCCTGGCTGGAGCCCTCGGTGCGCAGCAGCAGTCGCGCAGCGGTGTGGCGCCTTCGGGCGCGGGTAATACTTCGCCGGGTTCTGGCGCCGCGGCGGTGCAGGCAGCACAAGGTGTGCTGCAACAGCAGTCGCGGAGCACGACAGGGACGAGTGGGCAAGACAACTTCAAGGGCTCTGTCGTGGAGGGGAAAGCCACGGACGGAGTTCTCGATTTGAGTCTCGGTGATGCCATCCGACGTGGACTGAAGACCAACCTCGGACTGATTTTGGAAACCTCTTCGGTGAAAGAATCCGGGGGCAAGCGGCTGCAGGAGTTGCAGGCTTTGTTGCCGACAGCACGTGGTGAGGTTACCTATAACGTGCAGCAGGTTAACCTTGCGGCATTTGGTCTGAGTTTCCCCGGAGTAAGCCCCATCGTCGGACCGTTCCAGGTCTTCGATTTCCGTGGATACCTG
>NZ_JBFRCY010000156.1:0-7210 GCF_052113305.1 Terriglobus sp. YAF25 | reverse complement strand
GCGTTGTAGCCTTCCAAGCGCAGTTCAAGCGACGATCCTTCGGTAAGACGCGTGGTCTTGAAGAGCGAGAGATCGAAGTTGAGAGTGCCCGGACCACGCAGCGCGGAAAAGTAACGCGGCGAATTGCCAAACGTATAGTCCGGAGGATTGATAAACGCCGCCGTATTGAACCATCCATTCTTTCCGCGATTCGGGACGGTGAGACTCGCGCCCGGGACAAGATTCGGCCGTGTCGCAGTTCCCTGGTTCGAGGCGCCGGTGATCCCGAGCGGCCTGCCGCCCTCCGCCGTCATCACGACATTGAACTGGTATCCGCTCACCAGCCGGTCGAAAGCACCGGTATCGTTGAGGAACCGCTTTCCTTTCCCGAAGGGAAGGTTGTACAGCGCGGCGATGGTGCCACGGTGACGTACATCGATGGCATCGATCGAGTAGTCCGCATCCAGATTGCGCCAGTTCTGCAGACCGTTTCCTGTCGGTGTCCCCGTTACCGTAGAAAGATCCGTATAGATGGGAAGGCTCATGAGCTTGCCATAGGTATAGCTGGCGATGAGCTGCAGGCCTGTGTCCGAACGGCGCTGCACGTTGACGAGCAGATAGTTTCCATCGAAATGCGCTGCACGAGGGAACCCCAGGGTGATGGCGCTCATATAGGGAAACGGCTTCAGCAGATTGGCCCGGGTAATCGTCGGCGCTCCTAAGGCGCCAGGAACCTGCCCGGAATATGGGTTCGGCACGGATGCGTTCAGATACGCCGTACCCAGGCTGTAGTAACTCGGATCCAACGTATTGATATTGATATTCGGCATGTCAAAGTGTCTGCCATGGTTGCCGAGATAGGAGACATCAACCACCGTCCTCGAAGGAAGCTCATGCGATAGCGTCAGGGTGTACTGCTGTGACGAAGGATCCTTCAACGAAGGAGACACATAGGTTGCCGACTGTCCCAGGAACGCATTCGGTCCACCTGCGGCGCCAAGAGGTGGCGTTGCCGGATATGGGATGCCGCCGGCAAGTGTAAAGGCCGGTCCGTAATTCGTTGTGGAGGTCCAGCTTGTGCCCAGGCTGCCGAACCCATTGGAGCTTCCTGCTCCCTGCATATAAGCATTCTGTGCGGTCGTGGGATAGTACACCGCATATCCGCCGCGAGCTACGGTCTTTCCGTTCGGAGTCAGCAGCAATGCGAAGCCGGCACGCGGTCCCCAGTTATTCCAGTTCTCGCGTACGAAGTTCGTGCCGTATCCTCCCTGGCCGGCATATACCGCAGCCCCTTTGAAGCCGTTCGTCGGATTCGTTACGTTGATATTGAAGTTGGAATAGCCATTATGTTTTTCGTACGGCTGCCTCATAAAGTCATAACGAAGACCGAAGTTCAACGTGAGACGCGCGTTCACGTGCCAGTCGTCCTGCAGATATGCTGCGTACAGCCACTTACGGTACTCTGTTCCGGCGGCCAGTTGTGCCGTCGCATTATTGACAGCGCCGATCAGAAAGCTGGCATAGATGTTGCCGGGAGCGGCCGATGTCTGCACCGTCGTGCTGGTGCCTGCAGCCGTCTGGTTGCCGCTGAAGTTGAACAGTCCGGATGCGTAGTTCGACTGCAGGTTGAACGACTGCGCCAACCGTCCGTCAAAACCGAGGCGGAGCGTGTGTGACCCCATCGTCCTGGTCACATCGTCCATAACCTCCATCGTCGTTGAAGCGCGGAAGCCAAGCGCGTTATTGGGCACGTTCAGCCCGTTGCTGAACGCCGGAATCAGATCGGGGCGTGAGTTCTTTAGGCCCATCTTGCTTGCGTAGTCCTGGCCATAGGTCTGCGGCAAAAATGGCAGGGTGGCACGAAGCACCGCGATACGGAAGTCATTGAGCAGCGACGCGGAAAAAGCATGCGTCTCCGACAGCACACCGTTCCACACACTTAAGGTGTCGTTGCGATAGTAAAGCGGACTATATCCGAAGGTCGCATTGTTCTGGTAGTTGCGGTAAAAGGCCAGCCGACCGAACAAACTGTCCTTGTCGGAGAGGCGATAGTCGATGCGGCCCATCGCGGTACGTTCATTCGAGATGAGCTTGGGATTCGCCACATAGTTGTTGGCATGCGTACAGGAGTCATAACTTCCCGCCGTGTTATTGGCGCGCGGATACATCAGATCCTGTGCGGCCAGTGCGACCGGGTCAAGATTGGTCAGCTTGTTATTGGCGTAAGGCTGGCGCGACTGCGTTGGAGTGGAGGTAAAAGGGTTGTAGAGCTGCAGGGTGCTGTCTGTTGGATACTGCGAGCAGCCACCATTGCCCAAACGGCGACCGAGATCGCTATAGTCCCCGGCCCGCTCCTGATCGGTCGGGACCGACGAATAGTACGTCTGCGCGTTAATGAAGCGGTATTCTTCATAGTCTCCGAAGAAGAAGGCCCGGTCATGACGAATAGGGCCACCGAGCGTACCGCCGTAGTTATTGAAGCGCAGCTCCGGTTTGCCGAAGACCGGTTTCGGTAAGGCAAGAGTGGCGTCCAGTGCGTCATTCCGAAAAAACTCATAGACAGAGCCATGAAGCCGGTTGCCTCCGGACCGTGTAATCACGTTCACTACACCGCCCGAGGTGTACCCGAACTGCGCAGGAATTACACCGCTCATAATGCGGAACTCTTCCACCGCGTCAGACTTAACATTGATGCCGATCTCACCGTGGAAGTTCTGGAGGTTATTCGCACCATCCAGCAGATTGTTATTCAGTCCAGGCACACCGCCGGAGATGCGGATAGCAGAAGGCTGCGTGCCGCGATTGGTAAACCCCTGCGAGGTTGCCCCCACCGCCGAGGTCACACCGGCAGAGAGGGTCGCCAGCGCCAGCACGCTGCGCCCGTTCACTGGAAGGTCCTGGGTTGCCCGTTGGTCGACGGTATTCGCGATCTGGGCGTCAGTCGTATTCAGAGTTGGAGCCTGCGCCTGAATCTCAACATACTCGGTCGACGCACCCACCTTCAGCGAAGCATTTGCCGTGACACGAGCTGCGGCGTCCAGCGCCAGGTTGCTCAAGGTGGTCGTTGTAAACCCGGGCGCCGTTACGGTGAGGGTGTAACGCGAAGGATGAAGAGGTTGCGATGTGTAGTACCCGCTCTCATTGGTCACAACATCGATGGCCACTCCGGTCTGATCGTTTTGGATATGAACCCTGGCGGCCGGAACCAGGCTTCCGGTGGTGTCGGTCACGACGCCGCTGATATATCCAACGTCCTGTTGCGCTAACGCGTGGAACGGCACAGCCAGCAGTACGACGAGGAAGAGAAGACGGCCTGCCAACGTAGGAATGGAAAAACTGGAAGAAGACTTCATGGTGGACTCCTGAATAAGACTGCGGTGAATCGTTACTACGGTTATTTCTGTCGTCGAGTGAAGAACGCTACGAGCACAGCGCTCGCCTCTTTTCGTGAAACCGCCTGCTTCAGATCCAAAGCGACGGAGGCGAGAGGTGTATCGCGTGTCAGGTCGGCGTAAAGCGCCTGCAGGTCAGCCTGCTGTTCGTGCGGAGCATCTATCGAACACAGCGTCCGCAGCAGTTCGCTCCAAGTCACCGGTTGCTCGGGATGGAATGCGGTAAATCCCATCGCCTGGCTGAAGCCGCCGAACTTGGCCTGGTCATATCGACCGAAGCTCGGCCACTGCGGAATGACACCGAACGCGCTTAATTGCCCTGCGTCATAGAGCGTCTCGATCTCGCGGAACGCTGACATCGTCCAGGGAACATCGCTGAAGTGCTGATTGCTGACGGAAGGCGACAGACGCTCAGCGTGAACCAGCCAGTTCGCCAATGCTGCCCTGGTCAGCGGAGCATCGGGCTGGAACTCATGCTTATCGCCACCGTCCTCGCCGGTCAGCAGGCTCAGCCGGTCGATCGCCTGCAAATATGGCTCAGTCAGCGGAACATCCCAGAGGAAAACCAGCCGGCAGTGCTGTTGCAGCAGACTGGCCTGCACATCGGGCAGAGAAACATGACGGACACTCGTGCCTTCCTGAAGACTCAGCGCCGCCGCTGTTCCCGCCGCTTGCCCTAACGCCATCCATGTGGGATCCATTCTGACGGCTGAGAACGCCACATGAGTCGCCGAGAGCGCAACCGGTACCAGCAATCCTTCAATACGCTGCGGCACGATGGCGCCGTAAGGAACCTGGAACGGCTGCATGGTATTTGCGAGGAAGAAGTCGCCATCTCCTTTGTCTGGCGTACTCAGGTCCGTCTTCTCGCGAACAGCCTTTGCGTCGATCGGATAGTGGCCGATCGCAATACTGTCTTCATGGAATGGCAGCGTCAGGCCGCGGCCCAGGACAAATGGGTTCACGTCCGCTTCTGTCATCGTGGCTTCGCCATGGATGCGACGGCCTTCGCGCAGAAACATCCGGTACGGGACATTGCCGTTGTCGGTGTATTCATCGGCTGCCAGTCCAATGCCGGTGTGACCGCGATCGTGCTGCAGGTAATAGAGGTAACCCAGCGCATGATTCCGATACAGGCTCTGCAGCCTGATGCGCTCCAGCGGCTTCAGTTCCGGCCAGTCCCAGTTGCCGCCGGGCAGTTCACTGCCTACCGGGTTCACGTTGAACTCGGTCTTGTGATGAGGGACTGACTCATAAAACCTGTACTCGCCGGAGACCGTGTAGTCCTCTGCGCGATAGCCCGGGGGAGGGCTCGCAATCATCGGAGCCTGCTTCCCAATCGCCGCATAGTCCTCGACCGTCAAACGGAAGCCAGAAGAAGGGATTGCCCGATCCTGCTCGCCGGTGGTGCCGGGCAGCATCTCTCCTGTCCAGTTGAAGTAAAAGACGCGGCCTGCGTGCGGCTCCAGGGCAGACCGCGCCTCCCGCCCGATGGAGTAAGGAACGCCTGCCCACGCAGCGATATCCCCTTCATGGGTTGCGTCAATGATCACTTTGCCCCGGAAGGTCCGGCTTCGGCCACTCTTGTCCTGCACCGTGACGCCGGTGATGCGATTTCCCTGCATCACCACTCCAGTCGGCACCTGGTTGTAGAAGACCTCAACATTGGGCTGAGCGGCCACCATGGAGCGAAAGATCTCGGCTGCGATGTGGGGCTCCCAGCGGCCGCCATCACTCGGCAGGTTCGACTGCTGTGACCGTCCGTCCAGAAACATGGACTTCCTTACCTCCATCCGGAAGATAGGATCGGTCGCGGCGTCCCCGGTATAGTGCTCTTTCACGCGCAGGCGGAACTCATCGAAGATGCCCGACAGTGACTCGTAGGAAAATGCATCGATGTTCGAGATTCCGTTAGAGAGCATTCCACCCAGGACAGGTGTGTCCTCCAGCAGAGCTACGTGCGCACCGAGTCGCCCCGCAGCCAGCGCCGCTCCGAATCCCCCGGAGCTGCCGCTGACCACAACAACGTCGAACGTCTCCTTCTTCGTAGCTGACGCTGGTGCGTCTGCAGCGCGTCCCGCAGAGGTGAGAAACAACGATCCTAAAACCAGAACTCCAAGAGCCAGAGCTCCAATCCACTGACGAAGTGATTGCATGCCGGTGAACGTTGCGCATGAGAGATTCCATCGTCAATGTTTTGGCTGTCCGCAAACCGTTGCAACCGTTTACCGCAGGTGTAACGGGCAGAAGAATGTGCGATTTAGTTCACCCTATCGGCGGCGGCTGCCGGCTGCCCGGAGCATGGGAAAAGAGCAGCAACCGCGTGCTATGCTTCTGATTCCGTGAAGACTGTATTGAACCCGGCACAGGAAATCGACGAAGCGAAACTCGCCGCGCTGGTGGCGGTGGAGGCGAGCCGGACCTTCCAGCGCCATGAACAGCTCAGGGCCTTCCTGCGATTTGTCTGTGAGTACGAGATGGCGGGACGCGGCGACGACCTGCACGAGTATCTGATCGGCGTTGAGGTGCTAGGCCAGAAGCCTGGCTATTCGACCATGGAGAACTCGGTGGTTCGGAACCGCGCACACAGCCTCCGCAAGAAGCTGGCCGAATACTATGCCGGAGAAGGCTCCGAAGCGCCCCTGCGCATCGAGATCCCGAAAGGATCCTACTGCCCCTACTACATTAATACGCACATCGCGGCGCCTTCCGCCGATACGGTGGAGCAGACGTCCTCCTTGGAAGAGCGGCCTCGCAAGTTCTACCGGATCTGGCTTTGGGTCGCGACTGCTCTCCTGCTTTGCGCCGTGTGCCTTAGCGTCGGGTTCCGCTGGGGTGAATCGCGCACACGAGCGATTGACGACATTCTGCGACAGGCATGGGGACCACTGGTCTCCAAAGCCTCTCATCCGGTGATCTGCATTGCCAATGCACCTGAACTCTTCGTCCGAAGCCTGCCTGACAGCCTGGCCAACTACAAGCAGCTTCCCGACGAGCTGAACCTGAAGGCCTGGTATGCGGAGCGGTATCCCCTAAAGCAGGGAGACAACCTTTATTTCGTCCCAAACCATAACTCGCCGCTCTGGGGCGATGCTGCGAGCGCCATCACCTTGTCCCGCCTTCTCGCCCACGCCGGAGCCGATACCGAAGTACTGCCGGAGAGGGTACAGTCCGCCTTCGCGCTGCGTAATCGCAACGCTATCCTGATCGGCAGACCGGAGATCAGCCCCGCAGCCGCCGTGTTCCTGAAAGACATGTACTACAACATCCACTACTCCCCGGAGATCCACGATCAGGAGGTGTACTGGACCGATGCGGCAACAAGCCAGGTGAAAGAGCTCAGCCGCAAGCCCGGAACCGTACATGGTCTAATCACCGTCATCAATGAACAACGCAACGACGGCGTGGAGACTAGGCTCGTCGTCATCTCTGGCGAGAATTCGGCAGGCTCTCTTGCGGCAGCAGAATATTTCTCCTGCGCTTCCTGCATGCGGGAGTTCAAAGACCGGCTTCGCGTCGATGGAGTTAAGGACTTCCCCAGGACCTATCAGATCGTCCTATCGACCGAGCAGAACGAAGTCCTTCCCTTCAACTACTCGCTTGAAACGTATCGGGTGATTCAGCGGTAGCGCGGGCGATCAACCGGTGAAGCCGGCCCTAGGCGTATCGACGAATTCGATTTGAGTTTGTTAGGAATTTTGGGTATTCCGAACCCACCCTAGCGTTGCGAGGGTGGGGCACCCGGACACAATAAAGACTAAGCGCTGAAGGCCGGGGTCCCCAATGAACTTTGGTCATTGGGGTCGAAAGGCGCTCCATACCAGCCTGGGTGCCTGTGA